>NZ_JBHXLL010000012.1:20421-193407 GCF_042721415.1 Kitasatospora sp. NPDC058444
ACCCCCCTGGGGCCCCCCCCGCGGCCAACCCCCCCCCCACCCCCAAAACCGCCTGGGGGGGGGTTGGTGTCGGGGGGGTGTCTCCTCCCACCCCCCCCCCCCCACGCCGTCATGCGCGCGCTCTCAGCCACCCCGCCGCGAGCATGAATCCGCCCGTCGAGGCGGCGAGGCGAACGAGCACGAACACCGGGGCGCTCACGGCCGGGGTCGTCTGAACCCGCCGCCGGTCAGCGGCCTTCGGCGAGCAGGAAGCGGCCGGAGCGCCAGTGGAGGCGGGCCGGGCCGCCGGTGGGCCAGTCGTGGTTCAGGTGGCGGCGGCCGCGGCCGAGGGCGCCGAGGTCGTGGGGGCGCAGGGTTCCGCTCCTCAGGCCGGTGGCCTCGTCGGCGGTCACCGGCATGATCGTCACATACTGGGCGTCGTCGCCACCCATCCAGTCGACGACCTCGGTGAAGATCCACACGAATCGCTGCGAACAGTCCCGGCAGCGCCGCACGTTGACGGAGAAGCGCGAGCCGTCCACCACCTCCGCCTCGTGCTCGAACCCCTCCCGCTGCCGGCCCCACACCTCCCGCTCATCCTCGCCGTAGCACTTCGCGCAGCCGAACTCCGCCATCGGCCTTCCCATCGGTCGACTCCTGTTCCGCGACGTCCCGGTCGCGGCCCATGATGCCCCCCGGGCCCCGCCGGCCAACGGCGCCGTCACCCGACCGGGGAACAATTCACGGACCGTTCCCGCAGCGTTCCCACCCCAAGACAGAAACCGGCACGGCCGGTTGACGGCCGCGGCGACGGCACGCCGGCCGACAAGACAGTGACGCGTACATGTCCTAGATTTCTAGGATTCTCCTCGCCCACCGGCCTCGTCCAGAATCGGCGACAGGCGCTCCGCCGCGTGCGGGCGCTCGCCAAGTCACCTATCTGAACCGGGAGTTGATCAACCATGACACACTCCTTCAAGCGCGCCGGAGCCGTCCTCGCGGCGGCGGCGATCGCACTCTCCCTCTCCGGCGCGGCCACCGCCGTCGCCCAGCCCGCGGCGGCCGGAGGCTCGGCCGGGCACTGCGTGGTGAGCGCGGAGGGCGGGCCGTCGCAGTGCTTCGGCACCTACCGGGAGGCCATCGAGTTCGCCACCGCCGGGCGGGTCGTCGACGCTCCGGTGAGCGCTGCCGCGGCCGCCCGCGACACCGCGTTCGCCGAGGAGCTGAACAGCCAGCAAGGCCTCAACCTGGTGGTCCTGGGGACGATCTACGACGACTTCTTCTTCGAGGGCCAGTCGATCACCTACACCGGCCCGCACGGCTGCTACGACGGCAACAGCGCCGACTACTCGTTCGACATCGCAGCTCCGCTGACCAACCACGTGTACTCCGTGCGCCCGTACGCCAACTGCTGGTTCAACCTGTTCACCGGCGTCCAGGCCACCGGCTACGCGAGCCCCAGCTACAAGGGCGAGACCGTGCAGGTCGACGAGGCCTGGCGGACCCACTCCAGGTCGCTGACGCTCGGCTGATCAACGGCCCGGCACGCCCCACGCCGTAACCGCGAGGGCGGGGTCGGACGGGGGGCGGCCGGCCGTGCGCCGGCCGCCCCGCCGCCGCGGGCAGTGGCTCGTCGGCGACCGGTCCGCCCCGCCCCCGCGGGTCCGGCCCGGGCCTGGGCAGCGCCGACCCGCCCGGCAGCTGCCGGGAGCTCCCGGAGGCCGCCGCTCATACCTCCAGGAGGACGGCCGGGAGCGCGGCCTCCAGGACCAGGGTGCGCGGCAGGGTGAGGCCGAAGTGGCGGCCGAGGACCTCCAGGCAGCTGCGGTGGAGGTCCTCGCTCGCCCGGTCGTGGTCGGGCAGGCCGACGGCGGCCAGCTCGGCCGTCAGGGCGGCGACGGTGGCCGGCTCTCCGTCGACGCCGTCGGGACCCCAGCTGCCGTCCAGGTGGAGGTTGAGGAAGCAGGTGCTCCGGCCGTCCCGGTAGCCGTGGAAGAACGGCGGCACCGGCTTGCCGTTCTCCTCCTCGAACTCCAGGTGGTAGATCTCCGCGCCGCCGCGCGAGGCGGACGGCGGGACGCTCAGCTCGCCCTGCCAGTAGCCGTACGCCACCGCGAAGGCGAGGTCGCCGGTGCGTCCGTGGTGCAGCGCGATGTCCTCGACGTCGCCGGGGAATTCGAGCTCGTACTCCTCGACCAGGTCCTCGGCGGTGAGTTCGCCGAGCGGCCGCGCGGTGCACCCCGGGAACCCCTCGGCGATCCGGGCCACGAGTTCTTCCGGTGCCAGGCCGCGGGCCAGCACGACGCTGTAGCCGCCGAAGGCGATCGACTGGGGTTCGGCAAGCCAGGTGAGTGGGTCCGTCATGGCGGTCATCCTGCCGCACCCCACCGACAACCGTGCGGTCAGAGCACCGGCTCGGCCGCCGGGGCCGGTCGCGTGCCGATCTGCAGCAGGGCCGGTGCCCGGCGGCGCTCCATGCCCACGTACGGGCAGTGCACCGCCTTCTCGTCGCCCGCCGCCCACCCGCGCACCCACGGGGCCAGCAGCTCGTTGTCGACCCGCAGCGTGCCGTCCGGCAGCAGCCGGCCGATCGCGTTGGCGGGGTCGGTGAGCGCCACCGTGCACTTGGCGACGGTGCCGTCCGCCCGGATCACCAGGGAGTTCGGCCGGGCGGCGTAGCAGACGGGCAGCTCGGCGGGGTCCGGCGCGGCCGGCAGGCCTTCGTACGCCACGGCGGTCAGCTCGTCCAGGACCTGCGCGCGGACGTCCCGTTCGAGGATCTCCATCGCCTGGTCGTTCGGCCCGCCCATCCGCTCCACCGGCTTGAGGTGGAGCGAGAACCGCTCGTCCCGCAGGAAGGTGTCGCGCAGCCGGGCGAGGAATCCGGGCATCAGCGGCAGGTTGGCGGGCGTGAGGTGGACCCTCAGCAGCACGCCGACGGGCAGCCCGCTGTCGCGGATCGCCAGCAGGTTGCGCCAGATCCGGTCGAAGGAGCCGCGGCCGTCCGCGCGGAGCCTGGTCGTGTCGTGGGCCTCGGCCGGGCCGTCCAGGGAGATCTGGTACCGGTCGACGCCGAGGGCCGCGAGCCTGCCGGCCGTTCCGGCGTCGAGCAGGTAGCCGTTGGTCGTCATGTCGGCCCGGTAGTGGAGGCCGGGCCGCTCGGCGGCCAAGTCCGCCATGTGGCCCGCGAGTTCCTCGACGACCGGGCGCGCCAGCAGCGGCTCCCCGCCGAACCAGGAGACGTCCAGGCGCCGCAGGCCCGCCGCGCGGCGGTCGATCAGCCGCTTGATGCCGCCGACCACGGCCTCGCCCATCCGCCCGACGGTGAAGTCCTCGTAGCAGTAGGTGCAGCGGAAGTTGCACTGTTCGGTGGGGAGGACGATCAGGTGCAGGGTCTGGTTCGTCAGGGCCGCCGCGAGCTGCGCCCGGAACGCCGGGGAGGCGCTCCCGAGCGGACCGGACGCACCGGCCGGACCGGGCGTACTGTCTGGACCGGGCGCACCGGCCGAACCGGGCGCGGTGAGGGTCTGCGTCATGGGTGTGGGTCTCCGTCGGGCGGGGCGGTCCGAACTAGACCGGGGTGCCGCAGCCCGCGACCAGGTTGGGGCAGACGTTGATGACGCCGTGGCCGTGCGACTGGGGATCGATGGGGACCTCGCCCCCAGTGCTCACGAACCTGGCCAGCTGAGTTGTGGTCACGACGATGCGGCCCTGCTCGTCCAGCTTGACGTCGACGCCGCCGGAACCGGTCTGCGGAGTGCTCATGGCGACTCTCCTCGGGGGTTGGCGCGAGGGTCCGGGCCCCTCGCCGCGTCGAGAACTCTTCCGCACGCCCTCGGCCTCTGCCACTCCTGGCGCCCACCCGGAGGACGAGCGGGGACGGGTGCCCGGCCGGGACGGCCAGCCGGAACCCCTGTTCGGCAAACCGAACGATCAGCCAGGCCGAACGATCAAGCAGGCCGAACGATCAGCCGGCGGACGAGCCGGACGGGCCCCCGCCTCCGTGCCCGTCCGCCGGGTCGGCGAGGTGCAGCCGCTGCTCCGCGCGGTACTGCAGCAGGAGCACCGAGCGCACCGGCTCCCCGCTCACCGCCGTGTACGAGTGCGGCAGCGAGGCGTCGAAGCCGACGTAGTCGCCCGGTCCGAGTTCGACCTCCCGGCGGCCCGCCCGCACCCGCAGCCGGCCGGACTGCACGACGGTGTGCTCGGTGCCGCCGTGGCCCGCGGAGATCTGGGTGCCGTCGATCCGGATCTGCTGGTCGTAGATCTCGAACACCGCCTCCCCGGCCTCGATCCTGCGCAGCGGCCGCAGGTCCACGCCCCGCCCGCTGAGCACCTCGGCCTCGGCCGCCCGCACCACCGTCACCTCGTCGGCGGGCCGGGCCTCGACCAGGTCGGAGATCGGCACGCCGAGCACCCGGGAGAGCCCGAGCACCGTCTCCAGGGTGGGGTTGCCGGCCCCGGACTCCAGCTGGGAGAGCGTCGCCTTGCCGACCCCGGCCTGCCGGGACAGCTCCGACAGCGACAGTCCGCGCTGGGCCCGCACCCGCTTCAGGTTGGCGGCGAGGACGCCCCGGACGGATTCCTCGGAGTCGTTCACGCTGAACCTCTTCTCTCCCGGCAATGTTCGATATACCGTACGGGACGCACACCGACGGACGGGCAGCGTAGCGGAGTACCGCGCTTCCCCACCCTCACCAGGAGACCGCGTGACCGAGCCCGCCGAGACCATCAAGTACCGGAAGAACGGCCTGACCCGCGGGGTCACGGACGAACTCGCCGAGAGCATGAAGCAGGGCTGGGCCGACACCGAGCGCACCGCCCTGGAGCCGGTCCCGCAGGCCGCGCACACCGCCCGGCGCCGCGCGGAGCTGTCCGCCGCCTTCCCCGGCGAGCTGCTGGTCGTCCCGGCCGGCAACCCCAAGGTCCGGGCCAACGACACCGACTACCCGTTCCGCCCCTCCTCCGACTACGCCTACCTGACCGGCGACAAGTCCGAGGACGGCGTCCTGGTGCTCACCCCGACCGGGGAGAGCGGCCACGAGGCCGCGCTCTACCTGCGCGACCGCTCCCGCGTCGACAACGGCGAGTTCTGGCTGGACACCCACGGCGAGCTGTGGGACGGCCGCCGCAACAGCCTGACCGAGAGCGAGCGGCTGTTCGGCCTGCCCTGCCGGGACGTGCGCACCGTCCGCGCGGACCTGCGCGCCGCCACCGGCCCGGCCCGGGTGCTGCGCCGCCACGACGCGGGCGTGGAGGAGGCCCTCGCGGACCGGACGGCCGCCGAGAAGGACGAGGAGTTCAAGGTCTTCCTGTCCGGACTGCGCCTGGTCAAGGACGAGTTCGAGATCGAGGAGCTGCGCTTCGCCTGCGCCGCCACCGCCCGCGGCTTCGAGGACGTGGTGCGCGTCCTCGGCACCGACTCCGAGACCGCCGAGCGGCTGATCGAGGGCACCTTCTTCGTCCGCGCCCGGATCGAGGGCAACGACGTGGGCTACAGCACCATCGCCGCGGCCGGCCCGCACGCCACCACCCTGCACTGGGTGCGCAACAACGGCCACGCCCGCCCCGGCGACCTGCTGCTGCTCGACGCGGGTGTGGAGACCAACCACCTCTACACCGCCGACGTCACCCGCACCCTGCCGGTCAGCGGCCGCTTCACCGACCTCCAGCGCAAGGTCTACGACGCCGTGTACGCGGCCCAGGAGGCCGGCATCGCGGCGGTGAAGCCGGGCGGCCGGTTCCGCGACTTCCACCACGCCGCCCAGCGTGAGCTCGCCGAACACCTCACCTCGTGGGGCCTGTTCGGCGACCTGAGCGCGGACAAGGTGTACGAGCTGGGCCTGCACCGCCGCTTCACCCTGGCCGGCACCGGGCACATGCTGGGCATCGACGTCCACGACTGCGCCCACTCCCGCACCGAGGAGCACGTCGACGGGCCGCTCCAGCCGGGCATGGTGCTCACCGTCGAGCCGGGCATCTACTTCCAGGAGAACGACCTGACGGTGCCGGAGGAGCTCCGCGGCATCGGCGTGCGGATCGAGGACGACATCCTGGTCACCGAGGACGGCAACGAGAACCTCTCCGCCGGCCTCCCGCGCCGCTCCGACGAGGTCGAGGCCTGGCTGGAGGGCCTGCGCGGCTGACGGCCGCCGACGCCGGGAGTGCGGTACCCGGGGCGTGTCCCGGGTACCGCGCCCGTCACCGCACCCGTCGGTGCAGCCGTCAAGCCGGACAGTCCGAAGTCCTTGGCGAAGCCCCACACCAGGTGGATCCGGTCGGCGTGCCCCGGGTACGCCTTCAGGGCCACCTCGCTGGTGAACGGCATGGTGCCGGTGTCGAGTTGGGAGTGACATTGACATCCTCGCCCGCCTGGAGGAGGGCGATTCCCGTCTGACCCGCCGTTGTCGGGCGGGGCTGCGGGTGGGTTCCTGCTTCTTCGCGCTGTGCCGGTACGAGTACCGGTCCTACCGGCGCTCCACAGGCCGGCACCGCCAGTCCGGCGGCCTTGGCGACGTTGACCGCCGCGTTAATGTCCCGATCGAGGACGGTCCCGCATGCCCCACAGGTCCACTCGCGGACGTCGAGGGGTTTGGGGCCGTCCTTGATCCCGCAGGTCGAGCAGACCTGTGAGGTCGGCTCGAAGCGGCCTATCCGGTGGAACGCACGCCCGTACCGGGCGGCCTTGTACTCCAGCATGGTCACGAACCGCGACCACCCGGCGTCGTGCACGGACTTGGCCAGACGCGTGCGGGCGAGTCCCTTCACCGCCAGGTCCTCCACCGCGACGGCTTGGTTCTCGCGGATCAACGCGGTGGAGAGCCGGTGGTGGAACTCGCGCCGCGCGTCGGCCACCCGTGCGTGCGCACGGGCGACCTTGACGCGGGCCTTGTCCCGGTTCTTCGATCCCTTCACCTTCCGGCTCAGGGCCTGCTGCGCCTTCTTGAGCTTCTTCTCGGCGCGGCGCAGGAACTTCGGGCTGTCGATCTTCGTGCCGTCCGAGAGCACCGCGAAGTGGGCCAGTCCGAGGTCGATGCCGACCGTGGCGTCGGCCTCAGGCATCCGCCCGAGATCGGCAGCCGGGTCGGTCTCGACCACGAAGGAGGCGAAGTACCGCCCGGCGGCGTCCTGGACCACGGTCACCGTGGACGGCACCGACGGCAGCGAGCGCGACCATTTCACCCGTACGTCGCCGATCTTCGGCAGGCGCAGCTTCCCGCCGTCGGTGATCCTCCATCCGGCGTTGGCGGTGAAGCGGATCGCCTGCCGGCTGTCCTTGCGGGACTTGAAGCGGGGCGCTCCGGTCTTCGGCCGTTTGCCCTTGACGCCGTCGAAGAAGTTCCGGTACGCGGTGTCCAGGTCCCGCAACGACTGCTGCAGGATCACCGACGACACCTCACCGAGCCAGGCACGCCCGGGGGTCTTCTTCGAGGCCGTCAGCCGCCTGGACAGCTCGGCCGACGTGACGAACGGCAGACCTGCGGCGCGGGCGTCCTCACGCACGCGCAGCGCGTCGTTGAAGACCGCCCGGGCACACCCGAACGACCTTGCCAGTGAAGCACGCTGACTGACACTCGGGTACGCGCGGAAGCTGTACCGAAGCTGCATGACAGTCACCGTAACATTTTGGTTTATGTCACCACGTTGGAATCCAAATCCAGACGAACTTCACCTCCGGCGTGAACGCCAGAGCACTGGCAAAGCTCAAAGGTAGAAGGCGAGGGCCTATTCGCGGTCAGGCGGGCCGACGCTCAGGCCGGGAGCGGCTTGACCCAGCGGCTCCACTGCGGCTCGGGCCGGTAGCCGGCCGCCTGCCAAGTGCGGTGGCCGAGGGCGTTGTCGTCCAGCACCATGGCGTCGGCGCGCCGCCCGCCGAGCGCTGCGAAGCGCTCCTCGGCGGCGGCCAGCAGCGCGGCGCCGATGCCCCGGCGGCGATGCTCGGGGTCGACGGCGAGGCGGTAGAGATGACACCGCCAGCCATCCCAGCCGGCTATCACGGTGCCGAGGAGGGTCGCCGGGTCCTCGGCCGGGGTGGCGACGATCAGGCAGTCCGGGTCCCGGGCGAGCAGCGCGGCCACGCCCGCCTCGTCGTCCGTGATGCTGGTGCCCTTGGCGGACCGGGCCCAGAGGGCGAGCAGGGCGGGGATCTCGTCGGGGACGGCAGGGCGCACGGCGATCTGGTCGGTCATGCCGGCCTGTCTAGCAGGCCGTTCCGCCCGGCCGCCCGGAATTCCGCGACGTGGACGGGCCTTGGAGCGGCCAGGACGGGACGGTGACCGGCCAGGACGGGCCGTGGTCCGTCAGCCGAGGCGCCAGACCGTGGTGGTCTTGACCGCGGTGTCCTCCAGGTCCGCGACCACCGGCACCTGGTACGCCGCCACCGCGGTGAACCGCTCCCGGGGCAGGTAGGCGCGGCCCGGGTCGCCGACGATCACCGTGGCCCCGCGCGCGGCGGCCCGCTCCAGGAAGGGCAGGAAGCGGGCGGCCATGGCCCGTTCGTAGAAGACGTCGCCCGCGAGCACCACCTCGGCGGGGCCGCCGTCGCCGTCCACCAGGTCCACCAGGGCTCCCGCCACCCGCACCCCGTTGGCGTCGGCGTTCAGCCCGATCGCGGCCACCGCGTAGGCGTCGATCTCGGCGGCGCGCACCTCCGTCGCCCCGCGCAGCGCGGCGGCCACCCCGACCAGCCCGGAGCCGGCCGCGACGTCCAACACCGTGCGGCCGGCGACCAGTTCGGGGTGGTCCAGCACGTAGCGGGCGACCGCCACCCCGCCCGCCCAGGCGAAGGCCCAGAACGGCGGCGGCAGCCCGTCCGCCCCGCGCGCCCGCTCGGTGGTCTCCCACAGGGCGATGGCGTCCTCGGCCATGTGCAGGCTGATCTCGGGCACGAAGGGGACGGGCTTCAGCTCGGTCTCCCGCCTGATGAAGGCGAGGTCCTCGGCGGGCTGAAGAGTGCGCAGCTCACTCGGCATGCCCGCAGCATAGGGCCCGCGAGGGGTGCTCCCGCACGAACGCCCGCCGCCCCCGGCCGGGTTCACCCCCGCTCGGGGTTCACCCACGCTCGGGGTTCACCCACGCTCGTCCACCACCCGCTCGTCCACCACCCGCTCGTTCACCCCCGCTCGTCCACCACCCGCTTGATCTTCCCGACCGAGCGCTCCAGCGTGTACGGGTCCACCACCTCGGCCGCGACGGTGATCCCGACCCCGTCCTTCACCGCCCGGACGATCTCCGTCCGGGCCGCCTCCCGCTGCGCGGTGGAGGCCTCCGGCCTGGCCTCCACCCGGACGGTCATGTGGTCCAGCCGCCCCTGCCGGCCGAGCCGCAGCTGGAAGTGCGGCGCGACGCCCGGGGTGCGCAGCAGGATCTCCTCGATCTGGGTCGGGAAGACGTTCACCCCGCGCAGGATGATCATGTCGTCGCTGCGCCCGGTGACCTTCTCCATCCGCCGGAAGGCCGGCCGCGCGGTGCCGGGCAGCAGCCGGCTCAGGTCGCGGGTGCGGTAGCGGATGATCGGCAGGGCCTCCTTGGTGAGCGAGGTGAAAACCAGTTCGCCGCCCTCCCCCTCGGGCAGCACCTCGTCGGCCCCCAGCCGATCGGACAGCGGGTCGACGACCTCCGGGTAGAAGTGGTCCTCCCAGATGTGCAGCCCGTCCTTGGTCTCCACGCACTCCTGGGCGATGCCGGGGCCGACCACCTCGGAGAGGCCGTAGATGTCGACGGCGTGCAGGTCGAGCCGTTCCTCGATCTCGCGCCGCATCTCCTCCGTCCAGGGCTCGGCTCCGAAGATGCCGATCCGCAGCGAGGTGCCGCGCGGGTCGACGCCCTGCTTGTCGAACTCGTCCAGCAGGGTCAGCAGGTAGGACGGGGTGACCATGATGATCTCGGGCTCGAAGTCCAGGATCAGCCGCACCTGGCGGGCCGTCATGCCGCCGGAGGCCGGGATGACGGTGCAGCCGGCCCGCTCGGCGCCGTAGTGGGCGCCGAGGCCGCCGGTGAACAGTCCGTAGCCGTAGGCGATGTGCACCTTGTGGCCGGGCCGGCCGCCGGCCGCGCGGATCGAGCGGGCGACCACGTCGGCCCACATGGAGAGGTCGTTGTCGGTGTAGCCGACCACGGTGGGCAGTCCGGTGGTGCCGCTGGAGGCGTGGATCCGGCGGACCCGGTCCATCGGGACGGCGAACATGCCGAAGGGGTAGCCCTCGCGCAGGTCGGCCTTGGTGGTGAAGGGGAAGCGGGCGAGGTCGTCCAGGGTGCGGCAGTCCTCGGGGCGGATCCCGACGGCGTCGAACTTGCGGCGGTACAGCTCGACGTTGTCGTACGCGTGCCGCAGGGTGGCCCGCAGCCGGGTGAGCTGGTGGGCGCGCAGCTCCTCCGGCCCCATCCGCTCACCGGCGTCCAGGAGCTCCGGCGGGAGCGGCTCCCCGAGGTGTCGGTGCGGGACGGGTGCGGTGCCGGTCATCATCGCTCCTTCGCTGCTCTGCCGATCCGAGGCAACCGACCGATCGTTCGGTCAGCACCCCTTCGGTCCATTGATCCAGTACCCGAACCACCTGTCAAGGGATCGCACAAGGCTTCCGGAATGTGAAGTTCCGACCGCTTCGGGGTGACTTCACCCCGACAGTTTGGCTGTCCGATATGAAAATCATTACAGAAGTTTGACTTGCTACCGGATCTCCGCGCCCCGCCCCCGTGGTTCAGTAGTGCGGTTTCCGCCCCGCACCCCGGAGTGATCACCGTGCCCACGACTCCCGCCCTGGTCAGCGCGCTGCGCGAACTCGGCGACCGACCCGCCGTCGTCGCCGACGGGCGCGCGATCAGCGGCATCGGCCTGCTGCTCGGCGTCTCCCCGCCGGGCGGACTGCCCCGCGCCCTCGCCCGGCGCGTCGCCGAACACGCCGCGCTGCCGCCCGCCGCCGCCCGGGCCGCCGAGCAGCGGTTGCGCTACTGGGCCGGCGTCCTCGGCACGCCCCCGATCCGGCACACCGTGCTCCACCCGGTCACCGACCTCGCCGTCGACCTCGCCCTCGCCACCCTGCTGGCCGGCGGCACCGTCCACTGCGGCGACCCCGAACAGCGGCCCGAACAGCAGCTCGAAGCCGTCGCCGCCGCCCGGGCCACCCACCTCAGCCTGCCCTCCGCCCTGCTCTGGCCGCTCAGCCGGCAGCCCGGCCTCACCGCCCACGACCTCGGCGCGCTGCGCCTGGTCCTGCACGTCGGCCCCGAACCCCGGCAGGAGGACGTCTACGCCGCCGTCGACGCGCTCGGCGCCGTCCTCGCCCACGTCCGCGCCCCGGACAGCAACGCCGAGGCCGCCGACCGCCGACTGCGCGCCGACGCCGAGAGCGCCACGGCCGCCGCCTGGAAGCACGGCATCGGCATCACCGCCGCGCACGTCCGCGACTTCGGCGCCCACCTCGACCGGGCCGTACTCGCCGCACTGCTGCACACCCTCCAGCAGAGCGGCGTGCTCACCGACCCCGCGCGCGGCTACCCGGAGGCCGAGATCCTCGCCACGGCCATGGTCACCCCCGCCCAGCGCCCCCGGGTCGCCCGCTGGCTGGACGCGCTCGCCCGGCACGGCCTGATCACCCGCCAGGACGGCGGCGCCCAGGGCCCGCTCTTCCACGGCGGACCCGGGCCGTCCGCCGCCGCCGACGTCCGGGACACCTGGCGCCCGGCCGTCGAGACCTGGGCGGACGGGCTCGGCCCGGCCGCCGCCCTGACCCGGGTGCGGCGAGACGCCCTGCGCCTGCCCCGGGTGATCACCGGCCAGGAGGCCCCCCGGCCGGCCGCCGCCCCGGTCCGCCGGGCCGCCGCCCGCGGCTACCTCGGCACCGCGCTCGGCGCGCTGGTACGCGGTTCCGCCGAGGCCCACCAGGGGCCAGGGCCGCTGCGCGTGCTCGAACTCGACCCGGAGGGCGGCGAGCCCGCCGTCGCCCGGGCGCTCACCGGCCGGCCACGGCAGGCCGTCGAGCACCACACCGCGCCCGACGGCGAGCGCTACGACGTCGTCATCGCCACCGCGACCGCCACTGCGACCGCGACCGCCACCTCGGCCGCCACCGGCACCGGCGTCGCCACCGGGGAACCGGAACAGGAGATCCCCGCCCTGGTCCGACTGCTCGCCCCCGGCGGCCGGCTGCTGCTGCTCGCGCCCACCGCCGAACAGCTCGACCTGCTGATCACCGGCGACGCCCACTGCTCCACCGCCCGCCCGGCGGAGCAGTGGCAGGCGGCACTGACCGCCGCGGGCTGCCCCACGGTGCTCACCCTGCCGGAGGACGGGCACCCGATGGCCCTGCTCGGACAGCGACTGTTCGCAGCCCGGGTCGGCCAACGGGCAGCGCCCGGGGGTGGGGCTGGCTACGCTCAAGGGTCATGACCGCTTCCCTGCGTCCGTCCCGACCCGTCCGCGGGTCCATCGCCTCCCTCGGCTCCCTCGGTTCGCTGCTGTCGATCGAATCCATCGGGTCGATCGGGTCCGTCCTGTCGATCGGCTCGATCGGGTCCATCCTCTCCGTCGGTTCCATCGGCTCCGTCCTGTCCATCGGTTCCATCGGGTCGATCGGGTCCGTCGGATCGATCGGGTCGATCGGGTCCGTCGGGTCGATCGGTTCCATCCTGTCGATCGGCTCCATCGGCTCGATCAGGTCGGCCTGTTCCACCCTCGGCGCCCTGTCGGCCGAGTCCCGGCGCGGCCTCGGCTCGCTGCTGTCGGAGCGTTCCCTCCGGTCGGTGGGGCCCCGGTGGCTCGCCCACCGGCCCACCGTGGCCGAGCGGTGAAGTCCGGATCACGCACCGCCACCCGATCCGTACCATTTCGATACCGAAGCCTGGATGAGCTGCGATGATCCTCGCCGCCCGGCCCCGTCCCCGGGTAGGCTCCGCTTGTCCTCCGGCCCTCGCGCAGGCGGCCCCCGCCGCCGTGCCGTGTTCTCCGGGGGCGCACCCCCGCGGGCCATTCGGTGGGCACCGCGCACTCGACACCGCGCGCCAGGGCAGTCGCGCGAACGGCGAAGGGCATCGCATTGGCGGATCGGCTCACCGGAGGAGACTCCTCGCTTCTGCGGCGGATCAACGCGGCGGTCACGCTCCGGGCGCTGCGCAACGGCCACTCCGTGACCCTCACTCAGCTCGTCGGCGAGACCGG
The DNA here is from genome assembly GCF_042721415.1 of Kitasatospora sp. NPDC058444. NCBI lineage: Bacteria > Bacillati > Actinomycetota > Actinomycetes > Kitasatosporales > Streptomycetaceae > Kitasatospora > Kitasatospora sp. NPDC058444. The sequence continues at coordinate 33,554 of NZ_JBHXLL010000012.1, forward strand.
GCTCTCCCGCCCGACGGTCGAGGGCGTGATCGAGGGTCTGGTCGAGACCGGACTGGTCGCCGAGGTCGAGCAGCCGCGGGAGGACGGCCAGCCGGGCACCGGCCGCCGCGGCCGCCCGGCCCGCTGGTTCCGCTTCCGCGCCGAAGCCGGGCACATCCTCGGCATCGAGATCGGCGTGCACGACATCCGGGTCATCCTGGCCGACCTCACCGGCGAGGTGGTGGGCAGTCACTTCAAGCCGGTGGACGAGACCCTCGACGCCGAGGACCGGCTCGCCGCCGTCCGCACCGCCGTCGCCGAGGTGCTGCGCAAGGCCGGCATCTCCCGGGACAACCTGTGGTCGGTCGGCGTCGGCACCCCCGGCATCGTGGACCGCGAGGGCACCGTCCAGCTGGGCACCGCGATGCCCGGCTGGACCGGGCTCGACCTCGGCGCCCGGCTGCGGCGCTCGTTCCGCTGCCCGGTCCTGATCGAGAACGACGCCAACCTGGCCGCCATCGCCGAGCACTGGCAGGGCGCGGCGGTCGGCGCCGACGACGTCGTCTTCGTGATGGCCGGCCTCAGCCCCGGCGCCGGCTCCCTCATCGGCGGCCGGCTGCACCGCGGGTTCGGCGGCGCGGCCGGCGAGATCGGCGCCCTGCACCTGCTCGGCCAGGAGGTCACCCCCGAGCGCCTGCTGTCCACCACCGGAAAGCCCCTCAACCCGCTGGACGAGGCGGCCGTGGCCCGTGTGCTGCGGCTGGCCCGGGAGGGCGACGAGGTGGCCAAGGTCGCCATGGACCGCTTTCTCACCCGCCTCGTCCAGGGCGTCGCCGCGCTCGTCCTCGCCATCGACCCACAGCTGGTGGTGATCGGCGGCTGGGCGGCCGGCCTCGACGGCGTCCTGGACCCGCTGCGCGAACGCCTGGCCCAGTTCACCCTGCGCGCCCCGGAGGTCGCCCTGGCGGCCCTCGGCTCGGAGGTGGTCGCCATGGGCGCCCTGCGCGTCGCCCTCGACCAGGTCGAGGAGCAGCTCTTCGCGGTGGACCCGCCCCGGGTCTGACGCGGGGCCGGGGGTCGGCTCGCAGTCGTCCCTACCCCCGCAGGCGTCGCTCCGCGACGTCGAGCGCCCAGCGGACGAAGTCGACCGGCAGCGCGTCGACGTCCGGACGGACGCTCAGCACGGCCTCCTCCCAGGGCCCGCCCTCGGGTACGACGACCGCGAGCACCGGGCCACGGGTGTCGAGGTGCCCGTCGCGGAACTCCCACACCCAGGTGTCCGGGTCGGACCCCTCCGACTCGATCACCTCGACCGGCCGGTCACGGAACCGCTCCGCCGTCACGACGCGTAGTCCGGGTCGGTCAGATCGAGGGTGAGGACGGTGCCCCAGTCGTTGACGAAGTGCGCCGACGGCCAGTCGACGGACACCCGGAGGAACGGGTTGCCCTCCGTCGACGTCAGCACCCACAGCAGCCTGCGCTCCCCGTCGAGCCGGGCGAAGAAGCCCTCGTCGCCCAGGGCCCCGCTGCCGCAGCAGACGTAGCCCCGCCCGTCCGGCAGTTCGGCCTCGCCGTCCACCGTGATCCGGTGCGCGTACTCGGGTTCCTCGGCCTCGAACGGCTCGCCCAGCTCCAGGCGCAGCGAGGCGGGCCCGTCGATGAACACCTCCCGCGCCGTTCCGTCCGCCCGGTACAGCGCGCCGTACTCCGGTATCTCCGACCTCGCCCACAGCTCCACGACCAGGCTCACAACCGCCCCCGCCCCCTCACACTGCCGGAGCCGCCCATGCTACGCCGCCAACGGCAAAGGCCCGGACGCCAGTTGGCGTCCGGGCCTCGACCTGAGGGTGATCGGAAAGTGGTTCAGGAGGCGGTACGGACCTCGGCCGGGGCGCCGACCGCGCCGGCCGGGGCGACCGGGGTGACCTCGACGAGTCCGGCCTCGCCGAAGGTCAGCTTGCAGGTGTCCGCCCGGTAGGTGGAGACGGCCAGCGCCACCAGCCGGCCGGCCGCGGCGTACTGGGTGGTCATGACCAGGACCGGGGCGCCGGGCGGGCGCTCCAGCAGGGCGGCCTGCTCGGCCTCGGCGACACCCAGCTCGACCGAGCGGGACTCGCCGTCCACCTCCAGGCGCTCCAGCTGGCGCAGCACCGAACGGGCGCGGTCGCTCTCGGCGCGAAAGCCCGGCAGGTGCGGCAGAGTGGCGGCCGGGACGTGCAGCGACTCGGTGGCCACCGGGCGGCCCTCCACCAGGCGGACCCGGCGCACCGTGTGCACGGTGGCGCCCTCGGCGATGCCCAGGCCCTTCGCCAGCTGCGCGGAGGCGGGGGCGGTGGTGCAGTCGAGCGTCCGCCAGGACTGGCTGCGCGCGGCGCCGGGCCAGCCCTCGTCCTGCCGGCTGACCGGGACGCCGACCCGCGGGGCGGCGATCAGGGTGCCGATCCCCCGGCGACGCACCAGACGGCCCTCCAGCTCCAGCTGGTCGAGCGCCTGCCGCAGCGTGGCCCGGGCGACGCCGAAGCGGGCCGAGAGCTCGCGCTCGTTGGGTAGCACCTGACCGGTGGAGAACTCCGAGTCGATGGCCCGCAGCAGCACCGTGCGCAGGTGCCAGTACTTCGGCTCCGGCACCGCAGAAAGCTGTCCTGTCGTCCCCACCGCGTCCTCCACCCTGATGCTGTCCGCCCTGCGACAAGGAGGGCGGATCCCGGGCCCACTGCCCGCTGTCGCGGCAGGTGGGAGAGCGGGCCTTTATCCGTCCTTCTTTATTAAAGGTCCTTGCAGTAAGTGACCCTAGGCGCTGCGTCCGAAGATGGTCAAGACCAATGGCGGGGCTTGATGGGGCTGCCGCACATCTTCATGCCGCGTTCACGACAGGTCCTGTCAGCCGCTGTCACCATCCACCTCCACCCCCGCATCCCCCGGAGCCGGCCGCCCGGCCCGCGCGTCACGATTCCGGCCGGGAACGTCCAGTCGGTAGGCTGCTCGGGTGATCGTGGTGACGAGTGTGAACGTGAACGGAATCCGGGCAGCGGCCAAGAAGGGCCTCGTCGAGTGGCTGGCCGGCACCGAGGCCGACGTGGTCTGCCTGCAGGAGGTGCGCTCCGAACCCGAGCAGTTGCCCGTCGAACTGCGCGACCTGGACGGCTGGCACGCGGTCTGGGCCCCCTCCGCCACCAAGGGCCGGGCCGGCGTCGCCATCCTCTCCCGCCAGGAGCCGCAGCGCACGGCGATCGGCTTCGGCTCGGAGGAATTCGACGGTGCGGGCCGGTACGTCGAGATCGACCTCCCCGGCCTGACCGTCGCCAGCCTCTACCTCCCCTCCGGTGAGGTCGGCACCGAGCGCCAGGACGAGAAGGAACGCTTCATGGCGGAATTCCTCGTCCACCTCACCGCCCTGCGCGCCCGCGCCGCCGCCGAAGGGCGCGAGGTCGTCGTCTGCGGCGACTGGAACATCGCCCACCGCCCCGAGGACCTCAAGAACTGGAAGGGCAACCAGAAGGCCGCCGGCTTCCTCCCCGAAGAGCGCGCCTGGCTCTCCCGCGTCTACGACGAGGCCGGCTACGTCGACGTCGTCCGCGCCCTCCACCCCGACCGCACCGGCCCCTACACCTGGTGGTCCTACCGCGGCCGCGCCTTCGACAACGACTCCGGCTGGCGCATCGACCTCATCGTCGCTACTGGAAACCTCGCCGAGAAGTGCGTCGAGGCCTACGTCGAACGCGCCGCCACCCACGCCGAACGGTGGTCCGACCACGCACCGGTGACCGTGGTGTTCGACCACCAGTTCTGACAGCTCTCAATGGGCAGGGCTCTAAGGAAACTGGGAGCTCTGCCCAGACATCTCGACCGTAACGACTCGGGCAAAGGGCCAGCCCTTGGGCGCGCGGGGCCGCGTCGCTGCCGGAGGGCCCAACGGGGAGCAATCCCCGCGCGTACGAGTCCAACCTCGTTTCGCCCCTTCCCACCATGCACGTCACAACTACTGGCGGGCGTGAAGACCTTGTGGCACCAACACGGTCAGCCGAGTTCGCTTCCCGAAGTCCCCATTGGCATCCCCTCGCCAACGAGCATACGCCAACGGGGAATTGTGACTGCTTCAATCACCACATCATTCACGATCGATCTTCTTCTTGGCGATAGCAAGATCAGACACTCCATCATCCGACAGAATCTGCTGCGCCACAGGTTTGAGCGCCGCAGGAGCCGTACAGCGAACGGCTTCAAGGCAGTCACGCCAAGAGCCTCTACTCAATGCCTCAATGGCGAATCGGCGACCAACTGCGGTGGAGCCCCAGCTCTCGGCAAGGCTGGCCATGCTGGCTACTTGCCCTTCGGAACGCGCAAGTCCGCTGGCCTTATCAGTAAGGTTACTCGCGAGCGTGGACCGCCCTTCCTGGGCGGCGGCAGCGGCGAGCGACCCCAGGGCCCTTACCTTGTGGGCGGGAGCACTAATAGCATCCGCGATTTTCTCGGCATCCCCATAAGCCCTTTCCTTGACTGCAGCTTGTGCTGCGATCGCGAAGGCCCATGTCTGGTGGTCGAAGGCGTCCACTGTGGCAGCCAGGCCAGCTGCGATTTGGTATTGCGACGCACTCGCCGCCAACATGATCACTGCTGCCAGGGCATGGTCTCGTTGTAGCCGATCACCAATCGTCTTCGCGACTTCGCCGGCGCGATCGTATTCGCCTCCTGCGGCCAGGGCCTCAGCGATGACAGTCAGTGCATCGCCTCGTATGTATTGCGGCGAGATGCCGGACGCGAGGTCCATGGCACGTTCATAAGCCCCGGTCCACGCCAGCGCCCCCACAACCGCAGATACCTTTCGGTCATGTTCATGCGAATCGGTGAGCCGCTCGACCAGGAAGGCGCACTCGACAGCGACATGTTCGGGATCCTCAGGTCCCTTCTCGCCTGGCGCAGTACCTGCGGCCTCGGCCACAGCCGACATAACGGCAGTACGAATGACGGGGTCAACGATGCGCCCGCTGAGCGCCACAGCGAGCTGATTCCGGCGGTCGAGCACCAGCTTTGAAACACGCCTGGCCAGGGCCTGGTCTTGCCACTGCGGAATAGTGACGATGTCCGCCAGCTCCTTCACCGGAGCCTCGAGCGCGGCAACAACACGATGGTCTCCTGCCTGGACAAGGGACTTCGCGAGCACCTCAAACGCCTTAGCACGCCCGTCGAGCGAAGGAGTGGCACAAAGAACAGCGAGGGCTCTCGAGTGCAGGCCAGCCCGCGAGAGCGGCAGCGCGACTGCGGCCAGTGCAGGTCCGGGCCAGGCTGATTCGGCGATGCTATATGCGAGGAGCCCGGCAAATTCGACCTCGCCGGCCCGGGCCATCGCTGCAGCAACACGAGCCAGAGCCTCAGTTCGGGTCCTCTCCCCAGCGCCATGATGGGCTACGCGAATAGCCTCCTGCGAGCGGCCAGCCTCCGCGAATGCCTCAGCCAGAGTAATGACGGCTCTGTCACGGTAGTCGTTGGGATAGAAGCCCTGGGCCTCATGAGCCTGTTCGAAGGCGAGTATCTCCTCGATAAGCTCGGCCGCCAGGGACAGTTCGCCGGCACGTGTGGCAGCACCAGCCGCCAGCGCCAGCGCACGTTCCTGCTCCTCTGAATCAGCGACCGTACGGGCGATTCGAGCAGCCTCACGAAACTCACCAGCGGCAGAGGCCTCGCCGACAACCAGCCTCAGGGTCTCGGCCAGACTGTCAGGACTCACTAGTCTGCCAGCAAAGCTAGCTGCCAACCCGGGTTCTCTCACCGTGGCCAGCGTCACAGCCAGATCGGCTATTCCGTCGATGCTCCCCGTTCGAGTCAGTGCAGATGCTGTGCGGGCAAGCTCCTCGGCCTGGGCGTGGTCCCCGCGATCAGCGATGACACAGGCGATCTGTGCCAGCGCCTCACCGCGGCTGCGCACATCGGTGATCTCCTCGGCCAGCGCCAAAGCATCGTTCAACCGGCCAGCGCTCGCCATGGCCGCAACCAGCGCCACCAAGCCCTCTTCCGGGGAGTGCCCGTTAGAGACACCCTCGAGAAGGCCAACTGCAGTGTCGGTTTCTCCAATGAGCACAAGGGCCTGTGCGGCTACGACAAGCCCCTGATAGCGCAGGTTATCGGCAGTCACACGATCTGCAAGGCCAGAAGACTCCATCGCAAGTATCCGGGCACTAACATGATCACCCGCCTGAGCCAGAACGGCAGCCACCGAGGCGAGCGCCATCATCCGCCGATCGGGCTCCGATAGGCTACGAGCTAGCTCGACGGCGCGATCAACCTTCCCGACATGAGCGAACGCCATAGCGACATCATCTCGCGCCCAATCCTCCCGGACTGAATCCAGCGCTTCGTTCACCAATTTCAGCGCTCGCTCGCCCGACTCGGATCGACTCACAGTAACTGCTAGCGAGGCGAGGGCAATAGCTCGATAGTCACCTTCAAGAGTACGAGCCAGATCGTAGGCGTATTCTTCGCCACCGTGGTCGGCGATGGCCGCGATGACAGGCACCAGAGCACCAGCCTGATACACATCGCGCCGCGCCAGGCTTACGGCGCCTGAGTAGTCGCCTGAGCGTGCCAACCATTCAGCCGTCCAGATGAGAGCTCGGGACCGCCAGGAGTGGTCGTCGATGGCCTCGGCGACCTCGGTTGCTTTGTCAAACATCTGCGCGGTCGCCATCATCAGTACGACATTCCCCTGGGCTTCACCCAGCCAGTGTGAAATGGTGATCGTTGAGGCGAGCTCCCGGGCTTCGACCACGACCTCGGCCGCCTGCTCCAGCCTCCCTTTACCCGCCAGCATCTGCACCACCCCAGTCAGTGCTCGGAGTGCGGCCACCGGGTCCTGCCGAGAGCAAGCCAAGCCCACAGCTTGCCGAGCATGTCCAAGCTGCGCCCAGAGCGCAATGAGCTCGTCCGAGAAGCGGTTGTTGCAGGCGACGAGCTCGGCGCGCCGGATCGAAAGGATCAGCGCACGTTGAACGTCCACATCCTGGTGGTCATCACAGGCGAGGTGAAGCTCAAAGGTGGACGCGATCTCGGTGAGAGCATCAAGGTCTGAACCCGTCAGCTGCCATAGGCACTCATGCCGATGGGGATCGCAGGCCAGTGCCGATATTCGTGTGATGTCCCGCTGGTCACGTAGGAGTTGCGTGTAACCACGCAGCAAATACTCAGGAGTGCGCTCGGGCCATCTGGATTCGCGGTAACTGTCAGCCCAGTTGTGCAGCCGCTTCCGGTACTCACTCAATTCTGCATGGGTTAGAAGGTTGAGGGCTGCCTGTTGGATCTCCTCATGTGCGAGCAGGTAGATCACAGTATCCGGCACACTCGTTGACGTCGATGCCCAGAAAGGCGATTGAGAGCGGAAGACACGCCCGCTGACCGAACCCAGTTCACGTTCGACCAGCCGGGGACGGCTACTGGCGAGATCGGCCAGGTCGAGTACGGTGAGTCCACCGCCTGAGGCTGCGACCAGCCCAACCAGGTCACGGCCCAGCCCTCCCCCGTTCAGCAAGTGCAGCAGGCCGTCCTCCGCCTCGCGTCGCACAGCCTCTGCGTGGGGAGACGGGTTAAGCCATCGGTCGATCGCAGCACTGCGAAGTGCATGCCCCATCGGCACATCGTCAGGAGTCGGCGGGTGGGGCCTACCGGCGACAAGAACACGCATCCCGTGCGCAGGCACCCGAGGCAGCAGTGAAGCAATGCTGAGGCTGTCAGGCCCGGAGAGCACCCCTCGGTCCTCATCCAGGCCGTCGACGACCAGAAGCAGCCGCCGGCCGCGGGCCGAGCACTGCTGGGCGGCGCGGTCGAGCGCGAGCAGCAGTTGCTCGTCCCGTGTGTAGTCGGAGACTGGCGGCTCCTCCTCGCCCAACAGCGCGTACAGCTGACGGTGAACCACTTCACAGAAGGCATTGCGATCGTTCTGGCGGGCATGCCGGGAGGTCACAAAGAACGACACCACATCCACGCCGGATGGAGGGTTCAGTACGAACTGTGCCATCAACGCAGTCTTGCCAGCCCAGGGGGCCGCAAGCCATCGCCAGTACGCACCCGTGACATCGTGCGGCCCTAGATGCGGCACCGTGGCGAAGGCTGCCATCGAGGCCAGCTCACCCTCTCGATCGAGCAATACGGGCGCAGCATGATTCGCCACCTGGTGCATGTAGCCAGACCGCGCGGGTCGTCTGCTGACGATCTGGACGGAACCGGCCTGAATGACAGGACCGTTGAATGTCCCGCCACTGATTTCGTTTCGTACGATGTCCACGAGCCCCCTGGAGACACGATCGGTTCATCATGCCTTATCAGCCAAGCTCCCGGCAGTATCGTGCATGTGGTGCAGCAGCGCGTCGGCGTCGCCTTCATGGGGTGCGGCCGGGAGATGTGTTGTCACCGGGAGAGTGTTCTGGCCAGGTCGTCAAGCAGGGTATCTGCGACCGCCTCTTCGTAGACGGCTTGATTGGTGCGTTGCATGGCTTCGGTGAGCCATGGATCCCAGGGAGTTGGATACGGCTTGCCACTGAGCGGGATGTGGTCATCGCCAGCAGCATTGGTGCCGGCCAGGTAGTCATCGGCGTTCATGCGCCAAGGGTGGGCCCTGTAACGCGTGATGAGCTGGTTGGTCATGTCGATGCCGGGCCAGTCGAAGTCACCGTGGTAGCGGAGCGTTGCCCCGCCTTTGCTGATAGCGCGGGCAAGGCGGTGGAAGGCGGTTGAGGGTCGGCCTTCGGTGCAGACCAACGGTGGGCTCTTCGGGCCGATTTCTCCGGCGGCCCGTCGTAGGACGGCGGGGTTCTCGCATGCGTAGACGATCGGCTGGTTGACGGAGATCGGCAGGGTGACGAGCTGATGGAGGGAGATATGGAAGGGTGTGCCGTGGCGGGCCGCGCCCGTGAGCCATTCGCCCAGGCCTTCGCCGTCAGCGGGCAGGTTGAGCACCAGAACACGGCTGGCGAGGTCGTCAACGATCACGTCGAAGGCGTCCCAGAGGTCGCGGCGCGCCTCGGCGCCGCTCGCGAGGGTGGTGTCCTTCGCGATAGCCAGGGCGCGGAGCACCAGGGTCGGGAGAGCACCGCTGCCGTGGTTGAGGGCTTTGGTGTCACCGGTGGTTGCTTCGGCAAGGACTGGGAGCATGAGCGGTGGCGCGTTGCCTGGGCGCGTGTGAAGGTGCTCGAGGACGCGGATGGCGCGGGTCAGCGCGGCGCCGTCGTTCTTGTTGACGAGGCTGGTGAGGGTGCCGTCTGCTGTGATCACGGTGAGCCAGCTTCGGTACCACGAGTGCTGTTCGTGGAGCGGGCTGGCTTCGGCGGCGGCGGCCAGTTCTGATCGCGCCCGACCCTGTGCTTGCTTCTGTCCCGGGCGATCGACGAGCGGTCCTCCGAACCGGCTGAGGAGGGCTGCCAGTGGGGCGCCGGTGGCAGCGTGGATGGCCGCTTCGAGGTCGGCGAGCTTCACCGTGATTCGGGCGATGCCCGGTGGCCGGTAGCTGCCCGTGATGCCGATCAGTGCCTCGCGTTCGGCTTCGGTGGGGGCTGTGATGCTCACCGAGCCGTCGAGCCGACCACCGGTGCGTTCGAGAGAGCGGCGCGCTGCCGCCAGCAGCCGCTGGTACTCGGGGCCGCCGTAGAGGTCCTGCGGGTCTGCCGGTGTCATCATTCCTCGTCGTCTTGTCCTTCGGTGAGGTCGTCGAGGTCGGTGTCGGGGTTGATGTCGGTGAGGAGGCCGTCACTGACGGGCGCGTGGCGGCGAGGTGCGAACCCGAGGATGTCTGCTGCCAGTTCGTCGGAGCCCGGGTAGCCGAGGTCGTCGTGGATCTGTTCGCCGTCCCAGAGCATGAGCATGGCGGAGACGGTGTGGGTGGCTTCGTCGTGGAGCATGTCGTAGTGCGAGATGCGCGGGACAGACGGGTAGGTGATCCACAGGTCGTGGCCGGTCATGAAGAGGTCGAGGTCGAACTTGACGGTCAGGGCGAGGAGGTCGGGGCGGTAGCGCTCGTCGATTCCGGCGAATGCCTCGTCCAGCGCGATCAGGCGCGGGCATGTGGGGTGGGCTGAGCCGTACTGGGCGTTGGCGGCGGCGAAGAGCGGCAGGTGAATGGAGGCGGACTTCTCACCGCCGGACATTTGGCTGTGCTTGGAGCGGGTGAGCTTCTCTTCCTTTCCTCCGGGGCGGGACAGGAGCAGCTCGAACCGGCGCCAGGATCGGTAGTCGAGGACCTGGGAGATGATCTGCTGGTAGGTCTTGCGGCGGTCGCGGGCTTGTGCGGCCCGGATCTGGTTGCGCAGGTGGGAGCGGAGTTCGGCGAGCCCTGCGGGCCCCAGTGCCCTGGCGTCCTTCTCGAGGAGCTTGTTGACGGCGCGCTGGGAGTCGGTCAGGTTGTCCGACTGGACCCAGCGGATTCCGACCCTGGTTCCGGAGGACATGGGTTTGGCCCGGGTGTCGGCGTCCATGTCCCTGACGAGGTCGCGTGCTTCGATGGTCCGGGAGTGGACTTGTTGGGCGAGGCCGGTGAGGAGGGTGTCCTCAAGCACGGTTCGCTCACGTTCTTCCAGGAGTACCTTCTGGTCTGCCACTTGCTCGGCCAGGCGGACGGCGAAGTCAACGACGGGCGCGGGACCGTCGTTGTCGCGGACGCGGGCGAGGATGATGTCGCCGTCGGGTTCCCATTCGAAGTGGTATCCCTGGCCGGAGGATGCCAGGGCGCTCTCGAGTGTGCTGAGGGCAGTGGACAGTTTGCTGGCGGTGCTCTTGAGGGCGCTGTCGGTGGCTGTCCGGCCGCGGGTGGCCTCGTCGAGGGCGTCATAAAGGGCGCACGTGGCATCGGGGAGGGCGCCGCGGGCTCCGGCTTCGGGGGTGAGGTCGGTGCTCGGGGCGGTGAGCCGCACCATAAGATCCTCTGCGGCCTGATCGGCTGTCGGCCACAGCTCGATGGGTGTCCAGTTGCTGTTGGTAGTCGCGCCCAGGACGCGGAGCAGGTCGGGCCTGCTGTACGGCTGGAGGGCGGCTGCCGTGCGCAGTTGTTCGGCGAGGGCCGTGGCGAGGGCCTCGTGGAGGTACTGGAGGGCCTTGTCGGCGCCGGCGAGTGCGAGCTGCTGGGCTGAGTGGTCCTTGTCGGCTTGTCGGTAGGCGTTCTGAGCGTCCTCGAGCTGCCGCTTCAGGGTGTTGATCTCTTCGTGGATCCGGCGCAGCGGTGCGCCGAGGGTCTCTTCCTGTTTCCGGAGGCGCTCGGCGAGCGCCGTGTGGTCGATACGTCGTTCTTCCAGCGCCTCGGCCTGTTCCTGGCAGGTGGCGGTCTGTTCGTCGACGGTGTTGCGTCGGTCGGTGAGGTCTTTGCGCAGGTCTGTGATGGTGCTCCTGGTTGTCTCCAGGGCGGCTGCGGCGGTGGTGAGGTCGCGGAGGGCGAGGTCCACGGCCTTGAGGCCTTCGGTGTCGGGGGGAAGCTTCAGGGCTGCTGCGCTCTTGTGGAGTTGGCGCTTGCGCTCGTGGGCTTCCGCGATGGCGTTGTCGAGTGCCTTGCTGGCGGTGGTGAGCCGGATTCGGGCGTCGGTCGCCTTGTTGGCGGCGATGACCACCTGTTGGGCTGCGGTGACGATGCTGGTGGTGCTCGGCAGTTGGGCGCGGGCGGTTGCGAAGGCCGCGAGGTTTCCGGCCGCGTGCTGGAGGTCGGCGGTCAAGGTCTTCAGGGTGCTTTCGAGGCCGGCGATGGCGGCGTCGTAGGCGTTGATCCGCTCGCGGCGGCGGGCGGCGCGTGCTGTCGCTCCGATGTACTCGGGCTGGTGCTTGGGGTGGGCGCCGCGGTGGACCCCGAGGGAGAACTGGCCGCGGGTGCTGACGGTTGCGGCCGAGTCGTGGTGGGTGCTCGGGTTCGACATGGCGAGGTCGTCGGTGAGGGCGATGGAGGCGAGGACGGCGCTGATGGCCTGCGCCTCGACATGTTCCTGCTCCTCGGGGACGAGGACGTCGGCGAGGGTGCGGCCGGAAGGGCGCTGTTCGGGGGGAAGCGGGTACAGGAAGCCGTCGGCCTCCTGGTCGGCGACGGCCTGGCGTGTGGCGCTGGGGTGCGGGTGTACCCATGCCGTGAGCAGGCCCGCGCCGTACAGGGCTCCTTCGAGCGCGGCTGTGTGCTCGGGGCTCAGGTGGTCGGCGAAGCGGACGAGCTGCCACAGCGGCGCGCCGGGGCGGTCGGTTCGGTCGGCGGGGCGCAGGTCGCTGGGCGGCGGGGCATCGTCGCGTTGCGCGGCCACGCTTGCACGTTCGGCCCGTGTAGCCTCCAGCGTGGTATCGGTCTCGTCGTACCGGAGTTGGAGTGCATCCTGGTGTCGGCGGGCCTGGGTGCGGCGCTCGTCAGTGGCGTTGTGAAAGACCTCCTGCAGGGAAGTTGCGCCGGGCTCGTCGGCCGTTGCCAGGGCCCGGGTGAGCAGAGCGGTGTCCTCCGGTCCGAGTACGGCGTGCGGGTCGGCGCCCATCCAGCGGTTGATGAATGCTGCCAGCTCGGCGGCTGCCTGCGTTCGCGTGTTGGCCAGTGCTCGGGCTGCTGCGTCGCTTTCGAGTTCGCACTCGGCAACCTCGGCCTCGGCCTTGTCGAGGGCGTCTTGGGCGGTCTTTTGCGCGCTGGCCGCGTCCTGGTAGCGGCTCAGGTGGCCCTGGACGACTCCGATGTCGTGACGCCGGGTGGTGGCTCGGGCGGCGGCTTGGGTCCTGACGTCCTCGGCCAGATCGAGCGGGTCGTCGTCAATCGGGATGCCCGCGTGACGGGCGTGTTCAAGCAGCGCGGTGACGTGCCGGCCGGCGGTCTTCTCCGCTGTGGTCAGCCTTTCGGCGAACCGTTCGGCTTCCTCTTCGAGCTTGGCTACATGCTTCTGGGCCCCTGTGAGGTTGGTCTCGGTCTCCTGAATGGCGCGGTCTTCCGCGCTGACGCGGGCGCGCAGCTCGTCGAGGTCCCGCTCGCCCTTGATCGCTTCGTGGTTCTTGAGGCCGTCCAGTTGAGCCTGTGTCTTCTTCGCCTTCTCCGCTGCCATGTTCCGTTCGGCCTGGGCCTTGGCCAGGGCCGCGGTGGCGTCTCGTCGCTGTTGGGCGGCGTCGGTGATCTTCTGGCAGTGCCCCGCCGTGGCCCGGAGCCGCTCGGCGACCTGGTCGACTCGGTGACGCGCGTGAACACGCATGTAGGCGGTGTACTCGCGCAGGAAGTCCTGGACGGCTGTGTCTGCGCCGATCAGTGCGTCGAGGACGTTCTGGATCTCGGAGAGGTTCTCGAAGTCACCAGCGGCCTGCTTGATCAGGTGTTCATCGAGCGGGCGCAGGCCGGCAGTGAGGGTGGCAGAAAGCTTGTCGGGGTCCAGGTCTTTGGCGAGCAGCGGGCGGCGCAGCTGCAGAAGCAAGTTGACGAGCTGGGCGTAGCGTTCGCGGCCGAGCCCGAACAGGCGACCGTCGACGGCGTCACGGTAGGCGGTGCTGGTGGCGTGGAGTGCCTCCTTCCCGATGAGCTTCTCCAGCTCCGTCTTGCGCAGCGGGCGGGAGTCGGCGGTCAGGAGGCCGAAGTCGACGCCGACGCGGCCGTCGGTGACGAAGAAGACACGACCGGGGCGCTCTTTCGCCTTGTGGGCGAGGAGGCCGATGCCGATGGTGACAGCCTCAAGGAGTCGGCCCTCGGGGGTCGAGCGGGTGAATTCCATCCACACGTAGCCGAAGTTGGACTCCTGGCCGCGGTAGAGCAGGTTGGACTTCATGGTGCGTTCTTCGCCGCTGAACGGGTCGAGGCGGCGGGCGTCGATGCTGCCGTCGAGGACAAGGGGAAAGAGGACTTCGAGGGCTTTGGTCTTGCCGGATCCGTTGTGGCCGCGCAGCACCAGGCGGCCGTCGGCGAAGACGAACTCCTCGTCGTCGTAGTCCCACAGGCCGATGATGCCGGCGCGGGACGGCTTGAAGCGGATGGTGGTGTCGACGGCGTTGGGAGTGGTCATCGGGTGACGTCCTCGGGTGCGCTGAAGTCGAAGGCGAACTGGCCGTCGACGCTCGGGCTGGGGAGGGCTGCGGTGATGTTGCGGTAGCGGCCGGCGGCGGGGCGGATGAGGATTCCGCCGGGGACGCGGTGGACCAGGCGCAGGTCCGCGAGAAGAGTGATCGCTTCATCCAGGAGGCCGGCGGGGTCGGCCTGCCATTTACTGGTGAAGGAGGACGACCCGAACTCCTCGTAGAGTTCGGTGATCATTTCCTCCAGCCGGGCCTGTTCGACGAGAGTCGCGGTCGCCGGCGGGTGTGGCGGCTGCGGGTCGTCGACGTACACGGCCACGGGTGGGTGCTGTCCGGGGGCGGGCGATTCGTCGGCCAGGGCGCTCAGAGTGGCTGTGTGGGGCAGGGCGACGTCGATGTGGGCGATGAGGGTGTGGTGTTCGTCGATGGGGTCGGGCGCGGGAAGCCGACTGAGCCTGCCCGCTTGGGTGGGGTCTTCTTGCAGGTCGGCGACTTTGGCAAGGAGCAGGCCGGCGGTGCGGTTGATCGCGCCGCCGCGTCCGGGGAATCGCTTGTCGGTGAAGTGTCCGGTGGTGTCGACCAGCATGACGCCTTCGGCACGGCGTTCGATCTTCAGGCCGGTGAACCGCGTGAGGTCTTCCACCAGCGCGGGCTGGCGCAATGCGCTGGCCGTCTCGGGGTCGGTGTCGGCGTAGTAGACCACCGGGTGCTCGATGACGGCACGGCGGGCGCGCTGGGCGGTGTAGCGGCGGCGGGCATCGCGGCCGGTACCGGTCGGCGCGGATTCGAGGAGGCCGGCCACGCTGGTGAGGTGCTGAAGGGGCTTTCCGGGCTTGAACAGCGCCGCGCACAGGCTTTGGTCGATGTCGTAGAGCGCGTCGCCGCGTTCGTGGTCCCGGGCCCAGTGCTGGGTGGAGCCGTCGGACAGGCGCAGGGCTCCGCGGTGGACGAGCCAGTCGATGACGTCGACAACGGCGTCCTTGTGTCCCGGGACGGTGGGGTCGAAGCCCAGGTGCTCGATGGTGTTGGCATACTGGGTGAGTTCCCGCACGAGGTCTGCGAGGTTGATCTCGATGCGTGAGTGGTTCAGGCAGGCGAGGACCAGGCAGAGGTAGGCGAGGCGGCGCCGGTCGAAGGGCCGTTTGCTGCTGCCGGCCGCGGTGAAGTCCTGGCTGCCGTCGAGGCTGTCGAGGCGGCGGGTCAGCCGGGCGTGGTAGGAGGTGGTGTGCAGGGTGTAGCCCAGCAGGGAGCGGAAGTCCTTCGCCAGCTCGTCGGCCCAGGGAAGTACGGAGGCCAGTGCGCCCTTCCGTGGATAGCTGTCGGTGACGAAGCTGTACCGCAGCATCAGGCGCGCTGCCTGCTGGTAGGAGCCGAGCTGGGCCGTCTCGACGGTCGCGGCGACACGGTGTGTTGTCATCAGCTGGGCTCCCTGGTGCGGGCGCTTCGGCGAGCCGAGGTGATCTCCAGGTGGAACCCGGGAAGGTGCAGGGTTCCGTTGACGGTCCGCAGTTGGCTGCCTCTTTGGTCGGGGATCAGGCGCAGCGTCATGACGTCGCTGGTTCCGGTGGATGGACGCAGGCGGCCGGCGACCACGGTGCGGCTCTCCAGGGCGCGGGTGAGCAGCTTCAGTACCGCCCGGGTCTCTGCTTCGTCCAGGATCCTGTCGTGGGTGCCGTGCTCGAGCAGTCCGCTCGCGGCGGCTCTCTCTGCGGCTCGGCTCTGCAGATGCTTCTGCCGCAGCGGTGCGCGAATTCCTCGGCTGGTGCGCACCGGTTGCGGCCCGCCGGGGGCGGGGCGTTTGCCGTGCTTGAACAGGCTGACACTGATCTCGACGCCGGGAGCGTCCCACCAGGTCGAGCGGCTGGAGATCTGCTCGTCATCGTCGTGGGCGCCGGCCAGGTGACGCACGTCGCGCAGGTCGAACGCCGCAGCCATCAGCGCGTTCGCCGCCTGCTGGTCCGGCGCTCCGGCGACCCAGGCCGCCAGGTGGCGGAGCTGGGTGGTGCGGCTGACGCCAGTGCGCCGGGATTCGGTGACCTGCCGCAGGAGGGCGATGACGCCGGAGATCGCGTCGCGGGTAGCGCCCTGCAGCTGGACGGCCTTCGGTTCAGCGGGATACTCGGCGACGAACCACTGGCGAAGCCCCGTCCAGCGTCGTCGCCAGTCTTCCCTGCGGGCAGCCACGCTCATCATGGGCCGCCCGTCGACGTCGGCAACGCGGTCGAGCATCGTTTCGATGCCGCTGTCCTCGACCTCGCGGACCGCGTCGAGCAGGCGGGGGGTGTAGCGCTCGAGCTCCGCCGAAAAGTCGCTCATATGTGCGAGCAGGGTGTGCTTGTGGCACAGGAACGTCTCAGGCGAGATGTCGGTGGTGCGGGCCACGTCGTTCAGCGTGAGGTAGAACCGGGCTGAACGTTGGGTCATGTCCTCCAGGACCGCGTCTAGTCGGGAGAGCTTCCGGTAGATCTCCTCGCGGTCCGCGCTGCGGTTCGCCGTCGCCAGGGCCGTCAGGTCCGCGAGGATGTCGGCGAAGACGAGCCGCGAAAGGTTCGCGTCCTCCACTCGGGCCCCGATCACGGCCTCCACCGCCGTGTAGGCCCGGTACCCGATCTCCGTGAACTGGTAGACCGACTGCCGGTTGCGGTACGCGGCAAGCGTTCCAGCGCGGGACGCATCCTCGACCCGGTGAAGAACCTTGCCGCCTTCCCGTCCCCGGTCCTGCTCACCCGAGAGAACATCCAGCATGTTCCGCAGATTCAGATCATCGGGGGCCGGCACATCGGCGTGCGTCTCGCCGAGTTCGGTCAGCGCTCGGGCCACATCAGCAGTGTGAACCTGTACCTGGTGAACCGCACGCAGGACGTTCATTGCCCTCAAGACCCACAAGTAGGCCGTCGAATCGTCGCGTTGGGTGAAGTTGAAGAGTCTGAGCCGGTCTCCCACCGCGAGCGAGTCGAGGTCGAATGATGTCGGCGCCGTGTCGCTCGGGCCCTCGTGTTCTGCCATCCAGGCCACTTCCCCTTCCCTCGTCGGCATCCCGCTCAACGGTGGCATGCCCCAGTGACATTCACGGCCCGGTCAGGCCATCAGCAACCGGAAGAATCCGGGTGGCGCTCGATGCGAGAGCTGGCTCCGCCCGCCGCTCGATGCTCACACTCTCCGCTCGCATCTCCCCGTCCCGAGCCCGCGCATGATCCGTACCGTAACCGCTGGCACCGGCAGTGCGCCGGGAGTTCACCCAACCGGCAGGCTGGCCAGCCAACTTCACGCACGGGCCGCAGGCCACGACGGGGGCGGCTGCGCGAAGAAGGGAAGATCGCCTGGGGACGACACGAAGAAGGGTGCCGGTGACGGGCTGACGGGTGCCCTTTTCCCCGCGGAGCGTCGGCGACCTGCGGCCCGGCACTCAGGCTACGGCTGTCGTCACGCGGCATCCGGCAGCTGCTCCGACGACATCACCGGTTCGCTCACGAGCTGGAACCCGCAGTCTCCCGGACGCCGACCCAGCCTCTGCAGCGTCAGGGCTGCGAGCAGTCCGGCCCCGGGTCCGATCACGGGCGAGCGCTGAGTCCCGACGAAGAAGATGCCGTCCACGTTCGGCTCGGCGCCACCCAGGTCGCTTCCAGAGGCGAGCGCGACACAGAAGCCCCACAGATCGGCACGCAGCCCGCTCGGCAAGCTGGGGTCGACGTAGACGAGCGGACGGCTCTCGCCGTCCTTGTCGTAGCCGAAGGCGACCGCGGCGCCGATGCCCTCGGGCAATGCGGGCGCATCCGAGGGCAGCTCCTCGGCCAGACCATGGTGGCGATCAACGACGATCGCCTTCAACTCGTCGATCACCTCCTCGTCGGTGCGCCAGCCACGCAGCGGGGCCCAGCGGCTCTCCTCGTAGAGCGCCTCGATGTCCGCTGCAGTGTGCCGGTCAGCGTGGGCAACCGCGTCAGCCACTGTGCCTTCGCGCTTTCTGGGGACGCTGAGGATTTCGAACTCGCCGTCGGACTCGAACGCCGGCGCGGCACACATGCCGGTGCCGGGCTTCCCGAGGTAGTACCCGATGAGCTTGCGGATGAGTCGCGAGAGGTCCTGGTCCGTCTGACCGGGTCGCACGTAGATGCGCAGGCCTCTCGACGGATCGCCGAGCATCGCGCCGAGCGCGTTGTACGGCATCTCCGCTTCGCGAGCTGTGGCGTTGAGAAGGTCAAGGAGGACCTCGAGCGGCAGGGCCCAGGCGTCGTGTGCGCGCAGCACATCGGCCCGCTCGCAGACCTGCGGCTCCTTCGAGCTCGTACGGCCCTCGGAGGCTCGCGGCTCGAAGCTGGTGACATTTTCGGCCATGTCGTGTCCCTTCATCGCAGTGGCGATCGATGAATCCAGTTTCTGCACGACCGACGTGCTGCACGGCCTAATCTGGAGAAGCGTGTTCAGCTGCGCTCTGGCCCCGCCAAGCTCCGGGAGCATTCCTCGGTTGCCGTCGGAGGATTAAGATCGCGTGGAGACCAGCTGTTCGATCTACCAGCTACCGAGTTCGCCACCGGGCAGGCCGAGGTTCTAACCCTGCTCTGAGCGTGAACCTGACCGGCTCGGACAATACGCTCGTCGCCGGATCGAGGTTCGCGAGCCTGGTAGCGAGTGTGGCCATGGCCAGGCGCTCGGGGAGTGCCTCGTGGAACTTCAGACCGCACATGGCCTGCCTTCACGTCGACATCGGGCAGGGCGCAGCCGTGCGGCCGCGTCGGCCGTGCCTTGCCTTCCACATCTGCGGAATGAGGTCGGCGCGTAGGCACAGGTATGAGCCCGACGAGGGTAGCTTTGAGTGGCCGGGAGTCGCAGACTGGCCTGACTATCCACCAGGCCAAGCGTCCGTAAATGGACCCGTCACGGCCAGCCTCGACCACAGCGACGCTCAGGCCCTCCAGAACGGCCCGAACCGCGGCAGCGAAGACTACTGCAAGGTGTACATCGCACTCCCATACGCCATCGAACCCTCGCGGTGTGATCGGAGGGATCGCCTATCGAGCTCGTGGTGGTTCGATCAACTGGTGGGCTCTGCTGGTCGCTAAGGTGTCTGCGGGTGACGCCGGATGATCAACGGCGCGTCCGCGACCCATTGCCGGGTGTCGGAGGACAGCGTCGCGTCTGCCGCCATGTTGGTCAGCGTGGCGACGGTGATGCCGCCGCAGGCTGTGTCGATCATCAGCATGAGCCTGGCTGCTTCAGAACGATGGGCGTCCGGCAGCGTGTGGTCCAACGCCAGCCCCGAAAGGCGGGTGAGTGCCTGCGCATGCTCACCTGCCAGGGCCAGCTCCATGCATAGCTGGATCGCCAGGAGCGCGGGCAGCTCCTGCCTAGTTGTCAGCATGCCCAGGACATGTCGGGCAGTCAGTCGACACTGGTCGTCATAGGCCGTGAGCTTTCGGGCGGCAAGCGCACGAATAGCCGGGGTCTCGACGTTGGACTCGGCGAGAGCAGTCAGGATGTCTGAAGCACGAACGCCGGCGCCTCGCCACTCCAGGGTGCCGATTCGCCTGACCGCGGCGATACGGTCGCTGTCACCAGGCGACAACGCATGGTCAACGAGCGCGGATTGCGCGGCTTCATGCAGATCCGGCCCCCAGAGCGCGACGCCTTCGAGTGTGCCAAACCACTCAGGCCATCTCAGTACCGCCCGGCCGGACAGGGCACCGATGTCATCGGCCAGACCGGCGCGAGCACGCGGTCCGAGGTCCGCCAACTCCTGCAAGACCCTCTCTCGCGCAATCAGATCGAGATCACCACTCACCAACTGTGCCCGGAGGATCGTATCCGCCACGTCGCGCACGGTCGGGTCCATATGCGCGAGATCTGCGGCCAGCGCGGCGAGTTCCAGTGGTTGCACTGCCCCGCGCACAGCATCTAGGACGTGCAGTGCCGCCTGAGCATCCGAGCCCTCCAATGTGCTCAGGAGCAGTGCGGCATTCATCTTGTCGATCCCCGCGGTGCCAGGGCCTTGCGCGATTTCGCTGGCATGTGCAATAGCTGACTCAGGGTCATGACTGGCAAGAGCGATCGCCATCGTCAGCCGCTCCGCGGGGTTTCGGGAGCGAATAGCAGCTCTCTTGAGCAGACGGAGTGCTTCATCACGGTCAGCGGCAACAGTCGTGCGGATCAGCTCGTCGACCGCCTGGCACCAACTACTCGCAATATTGGTGAGGCCTATTGCGGCTCGGCTGTCCAGGTAGCTGACGGCATCAGCCCGGAATTCCCCGCCCAGCCCCAGAAGGGTGGAGACCACGATGTAAGGGTCGGCGGTGCGGCGTCGGGTGAGGAAATGGACTGCAGCATCGAGATCAAGGAGGCGGAGCGCCTGGACGATCGCGGTACGGGCGGTATTGGGCAGTTTGAGGTCCAACGCGATAAGGCAGACCCGCTCCGTAACTTGGCCGCGCATCTCGGTGGACCTTGATGCGAGCGTACCTAGCACGGCGGTGACAGCCACGAAGTCCCAGGCGGTCATTTCGGGCGTCAACAACGCGAGGCTTGCCCGCTGGTGCACGGCGTCTCCGTGGGCCAGAAGCGCCGCCAGTAGGAGCCGCTTCGTCCTGCTGAGCGGCGCTGTGTTGGGGGTTACCAACGAGGTGAGGGCCGGTGTTCTTTCCAGCAGTTGCTGAATGTGATCTGCGAGTCGAGATCCAGCGGCTGGTCGGTGATTGGAAAGCCAGGCCGCGACCAGCGGCCAGTACTGAACGCCTCGGCCTCCCGTAACTCGGGATTCGCCGTGGCCTCGTAGCCCGTTCGCAATCGCGTTGACCAGTACCTCAGCCACCGCATCAACCACGTCCTCGGCACGTGCTCGACTATCCAAAGAGAGGAAACTTCCGATGCCCCCTGGCACCTCTGAGTCCTGCTGCCTGTCTGCAACCGACTCCAGCCCCGGCGACGAACAACGATGCGTAATCGGATTAGGCCATCCGGCCGGGCTGAAGCCACTGCGCTCTTCGGGGTGGTTGTCCAGGTTGAGTGGATCGACCACCATCGAAAACGAATGACCCTGCATGTCGCCAGGCTGGACAGGCCGCAGTTCCAGGGGCATAGCCTGAGCAACTTCGCCGGCCAGCATGTCCCCCGCCCACTGACGGTGGAAGGGATGGACAGATGTACCGCCTCCGGCAAGGCCCATCAGGCCGTCTTGCGCCATCTCTGGTTGTCCTGAATCCAGCAGCAGTCGGGCGGCCTCGAGTCGGCGCCCACCGGAGACACCGGGGTCAGCAAGGAGGCGTTGCAGCACCTTCAAAGCGTGTGACCGGTGCGGCTCGCCGCACCGTAGGAGGGTTCGTGAGGCGGCGATGCGAAGTGGCTCCGGTGCTGCAACGTCGTCGATGACGGTGTGCAAGACTCGCTCGACGGGGCGGGATACCGCACGGAGCAGATCGAGCACGGCAATGGCGTGATCATGAAACTGCCGGTCGTGTGTAGCGCGCCAGAGCCAGTAGTCGAGGGTTCGAGCAAGCGCGGCGTGCTGCCCTCGAGCTGCTGGCACACCGTTCGACAGCAACTTGACGGCCAGGATTCGGGCGAGATCGTTGCCGGCCAGGAGCCAGTCGAGGAGTTCCTCGGCCTCTTTGTTGAGCAAGGCACGGTGAAGAATGGTTCGTTGATGCGCTGCGCCACCGGGGGCACAGGCGAGCCGCAGGACTCGCCACCACGCCGCCTCGTCGGGATCGAAGCGAGACGGAAGGCGCCGGGCATCCAAGAGATCACAGATGTGCTCGGCGAAGGTGTGGTGGGTGAAGCGCAATCCATCGCCGTCGTGTGCGAGCAGCCCGGTGGAGGTCAGTACGGAAGCGACGACAGCCGACCAGTCGGGCGGCAGTGGCTGAGGCGCGATGCCTTCGCGGCGAAGCCAGTCCAGAGCAGTGGCCAGCAGGGACCGGGTATGCAATGCATGAGGCGCGAGATACTCGATGAGATTCACACGTGCTTCGATGAGGGCCTGCGCGATACTCTCCGCCTGCGGCCAGCCTGCCAGGCGCGCACGAATATCATCCATCAGTTGCCGGGCCCGCGAGTCGTATAAGTAGGAGAAGTAACGCTCGTACAGGTCGAACCGGCTTGCGGGCAGTGGGTGTTCCGGGTCTTCTTCGAAGACGATGGCAGCAACGGTGATCAGCAGTGGAATAGAGGCAACTTCCGCGAATCGCGCCTCCCCCAGTTCAGCAAGGAACCGGTGGGCGAGACCCTCATCCTGGGCGAACCACGCCTTAGCGAACTCGGCACGCTGGTCATGGCGAAAGGGCTCAATCGTGTATTGGGTGAGGTCCTTGTCCCTCTCCCACGCCCGGCGTTCAGCCATTGGCAGGGGACGTGTCGTCACCAGTAGGTGGTAGTCGCGAGACTGCTCCATGAACACCATCAGCCGCTGGGTGAGCTCGTTGCGCTCCAACGGGTCTGTCACCTCGTCGAGCCCGTCGATAATGATGAGCCATCGACTTCCGGGTGCCTGAGACTCCAACAGGCCCGGATCCAAGCAGTGGGGCAAGAAGCGGGCCAGGCTCACGCGAACCGCGTCTGCGACGGCGGTCATCAGCCGAGTGCGCGGGCGAGCCGCCAAATCCCGGGCCAGAACACGGACGGGCAGAAGCGTGATGTCGCTCCGCCCGCCGGTTAGAAGCAGCTGCCGGGTCGCAAGCTGCAGGGTGAGGCTGGACTTCCCGGAACCGGCCTCCCCGATGAGCAGGACGTGGCGGTGTGCAGCCAGTGCCGCCTCTACGGTCTTGGGCTTCAGGGCTTCTAGGTCTGGTGCTGCGACATTGGTGTCTGGGTGAGAGGCCATGGCACCTCCGGCGACGAGCGATGTCGAGACCTGCTGACGCACATAGACGGTGGCAGGATCCTGGCGGTGAAGTCCCACCGCCCGATAGGGAAACGCCCGGGCGGCGCTGCGCTGGGCCTGTAGCAGTGCCTGTACGTCAGACGACTGGGCTTCAGACTGACCTCGGGACGATCCGAGACAGTGCTCCGCGATCGCATCTGCCCGGATCGCGTAGCTCTGCCGAGCCGGATCGGCGCTATTCAGCTTGGTGTAGGGCAGGACGTGATGCGCACTGACGAGCATGCCGATGACGACCTGGCGCTCGCGGTCCCACAACGGACTTCCGCTGTAGCCGGGCTGCACAGCATGACCGGTCGCCGACCCGCCCAGCACCAGCCACTCATCGGCCACTCCGGTAACCCGTGTGGACACGATCGTTGTGGGTTCACCGCTCCCGAACCATGTCCAGGCCTCCTTCCCAAGCTGCGGGGCGGCGAGTGTGATAGGTCGACCTGGAAGTGAAAGCACGTCAGCTACGCGCAGCAGGGCAATATCTCCGCGCCACCGCTGGTCAGTGCTACGGAGTCTGCTCCCGGCGCCGCCTAGCGAGCGTGCCGGCCACCAGCCGCTGACGCGTGCTCGTGCCCGGACGCCAGGGGCCACAGGGAAGGCCACCGTCACCGTGTCTGCCTCGTTGGGCTCTTCGGCAGCGAACTGGCCGCGCCCCAATGCAAGGTTGACCACATGTGCGCATGTAAGAATCTCCACCTGCCCCGGCTCGGCAGACGCCACAAGGACTCCGCCGCCGACTACCCGTCCATCGGGCTGCAGCACCGAGGCAAACGCGGAACGAATCGGTTCATCCGCTGTCGGTGGATACACCGTTCCAGCGCTCCGGCTCACTCAGATACTGCCTCGGGACCACCGACTTCGCTCACACTTGTGCTGTTCAAGCGCCAGGTTGCCGAGACGTTGAAGCTGGCCTCGCCACCACTGATGATCGCGAGCTTCAGCCCGGCCGTGAGCTTGATCCCGAACTCGACGGTCAGCTCTTCAGGTGCCTGCGGAAGCCGCGTGACCTGGTCGTGCAAGCTCCTGAGGACTGGAACCAGTGGGGCAAAGGCGTCATTCAGGCTCTGGCCTGCATGTTGCACGACACGCGCACCGATCCCCACCGGCTCGATCGCCGAGCTGCCAGGCATCTGGTGGAGCGCATCGGCAGCAGCCGTCGCATGCTCGGTAGGCCACACCTCGACCAAGACGTCAGTACCGTCCGGGAAGTTGAACTCCACGAAATCAGACACGGTCCCCCCGCATTCGCCATGATATGAGCAGCTGTGTGCGACTGCCCCAGGAGCCTCAAGCTCAGCTGAGGGTACCGCCTCAGCTCGCCCAGCCCCGTCGAATCACCCAACTACGGCAAACGGCTACCTCGCGGGATCGCCGGCTCGGCGGCGTTCATCAAATCCCTCGCCTACTACAGAGGGCAGTTCTGCAGCCTCGTACCAGGACCCTCTTCTGCCGTTGCCGCGCCAGGGCCGCGGTGGAGCCCGACCTCCTCAGTGGGCTCAGCCAGCCTCCACACTCGTCCTTCCCCTCCTTGGACCGTGTGCCTATGACCATCGCCCATGACCGAGGCCGCTTGAGGGGCTCCCGAACACGGAGGTCTTGGCAATCCGAGGCTGGGCGTCACTGTGACGCCGTACGAACTGACCCTCCTCGATCAGCTTCCGCTTCCTCTCCTCATGGTCCGGCCACATGTCGGGCCCACGCACGCGGAGGTGCCCTGGGGAACAGGATGGCGACCTCGTCAACGGTGTCGTCAGCTCTGCCCATGCGGAGGCACCCCGCCTCGCCCGTCCGCAGCCGCCTGCCACCGTCACCACGCTGCATGCTGTCCCGGCTGCCACTACGTCGACCACCGATATCGCTCCTGGCGCGCAACCGGTACAACCGACAACCCGGCAGAAGGAACAGCGCGGCCCCGGCCCTCACCCAGAAGCCGGGGCCGCAGTCGGCGATCAGGCGCGCAGGCGGCTGCGGTTCTCCGCCTGGGTCAGGAGACCGAGGACCGCCCGATCCTGCCAATGCGCGCGCCACCGGTCGGCCTGGTCGCGATCGACGAACAGCCCGAGGCCGTAGTCGGTCGAAGGGGTCAGCTCAATGGCCTCCCACCCGCCCTCGGCGGCGGCAAACCCATCGGCGATCTGGGCGAACGCCGGGCCCCGGAAGTGGCTCACGGCGGTGTCGCTCGTGTCCAACGGCACTCCGGACAGGTCAGAGGTGAACGTCCCGGCGGCGCGCCGCGACTCGAAGTAGGCGGTCTTCTTGTCCTCGATCTCCACCTGCATCACGTTGTGTACCTGGGAGCGGAGGCTCGGGGTCGTGAGGCAGGTCTTGTAAGAGAAGTCGATCGCGCTGCCGTCCGTCCGCACCACCTCGAACCCGGGGTATTTGCCTTTCTGCGGAGGGGCGATCCGGATGCCGGCCACACCTACGCCGATCTTCTCCTCGGCCTCGTGATGCATGTCGAGAAGGTCCCGCACAAGATCGAACTCCTCATCGACCAACTCAGTCCCGATCGGGTTCCCGTGCAAGATCTTGCGCACCGCGTCGGCAGCCGCCGTCTTCGTCGTGTACCGACGTCGCCCGATCCAAGTCACTGCCATCAGATCAACCTCCTGATCATCCGCACGCCACATCCGGGTGCCCCACAACGATGGACCCGCCGAACGGCACAACGGAAGCGAGCATCGGATGTGCAAGGGGAGTTCGCACATCCCACACCATCCCTTCGGGTGCGCCCTGGCAGGCTCTCAACCCCTTCGAGCGCATCCTGACGAAGCGCCCCTGCCCATGACGGCCGGACCACCCCACGGGGCAGAACCGTCCCAGCGGCCGTCTGGCGTGCCCTACCCGACGCCGATCCGCTCTGTGCTTCGCCTGCCGGGCCGGCACGTCCGCCCGACACCACGCGGGTGCCGGGCCCGTCCGCGAGGAGCCCCCGGTCCGACCCCTGGCACGGCTTCGTCCGCCCCCTGGAGTCCTGCGGAGCCGCGCAGGAACAGGACCCGGGTTACACGGAGACCGTCACCGCGATCGTCGGCGGCAACACCTTCGACGCCTACTCAGGCTCGGCGGCCCCGCGCCAACCGATCGGCGGCGTACTCCTCCCCGCGCGCCGCAGGGCCGGCGCGACCGACCTGGAGTTCGCCGCCGCTTCCTCACTCCGGGGCGAGCAGGCCACCGTCGTTCACGTGGACAGGTGGACCATGTAACTCAAGTCTTACTATAAATAGTTGAATTGACCGCGTGAAGGCAGTGGATCTAGCCTGGGCGTGTACGAGCCCTCCACGACCTAGTGACCGGCATTCGGCAGGCGGCCGAACGCTACCCGGAAACTCTGACTGGCGGACCTCACAGACTCGTTGAGTCTCAGCAGGCCGTCGAGACAGGGCCCGGGGAGCCTGGTAGTGGGGAGACGCAGCACGTATCGCCCGAATCCGTGTGTCCGACCGTGTCTCAGCCCGGTTGGTCGATCAGTTCGAAGCGGTGCAGCCGCAGATCATCCTGATCATGTTCGGATTCGAGCGAAAGGCCGGGAACCACCATCAACGCCCATCAGTCGGTCGACCGTTTGTGGTACGTCGACGATTCCGGGATCCCCAAGACCGGCCTCGCGCTCTACACCGCGATCGGGGCCTCCCCCGTACTGGCCCCTGAAGTCTTAGCCGACTGGCGGAACATGCGCCGCCGGTGGAACCACGAGCACAGCGTGCCAGTCGGTTTCGAGCTGCACGCGACCGACTTCCTCGGAGGGCGTGGCCGTCCGGGCGGTTTGAATCCCCGCAAGATCGAGCGGTACCGCATGGCCCAGGAGGCCCTCTCCGTGATCGGTTCCTGGCCCTCACTCGACATCGTGACGGTCTACGCCGAAGAGCCCTCGCACTGGGGGACGGCGAAGCGGCGGGCTTACGAGGGGCTGCTCCGTCGCCTGGACCGGCGGCTGGCCGAGATCGGTGAACCTGCTGGGCTGATCGTCGACGGGGACGGGACCGAGGGGCTCTACGAAGAGGTCCACCGGCTGGTGAACCCCCGGTGGATCCCACTGCCGGCCGCGCAGGCTCCGGCCGACACCTCGGAGTGGCTCCAGATGGCGGACCTGGTGGCACACGCCGCGTGCCAGTCGATCGCCAGGCAGGAGGCGAAGCGGATGATGTGGGGCTGGTTCGGCCGGTATCTGCCGAAGGCCCCGGCTCCGGAACGGAGTTGACCGAGGGATCGGACAGGGCGGCGGCATGACGAGACCCCGGCCGTCGGCCGGGGTCCGTGAAAGCAGACCTGGCACGCGCACGGGGCGCGAGCCCTGACTGCGCTCCCCAGTCTAACTGCCGAGGCAGTGGCCAGCCAGTGGAGCAATCGAGGGAAATCAGCCAACTTTGACAGTCTCTTGAAAGGAAAAACATGTCTTACGCCAGCGAATCCCATGTCATCGATGAGGAAGATGGCGACCACGGATCCAGTGTCGTGACACCGGCGAGTAACCCCGAGAGCATCTCGTTCCGTTTCGCGGGGGAGGAGTTCACGGTATCGGGATTCGAGCGGACCCTGCCGACTCCCGCCACCGCAGGTGATCGTTCCGCACTGGTTCGAGCGGGTCTGGCAGCCGAGGGCGCTTCACTGGACGAGGACGGGTGGCACGTCGTGGCTCGTGCCGTCGTCTCCCCCGACGCGGCGGCAGCCCAACTGCGCTCCTCCAAGGGGCAAGCGCCCGCATTGATCGAAGAACACGTGGAGGGGGCAACGCTCCGCTCGCTCCACACCAGGGTATGGCTGACCGAACTGTTCCCGGGGCACCAGCCGCGGACCAGCCAGGGAGCACTGCCCGTGAACGATCCGGAGGTTCACGGCGATGTGGACGAGGACGGACGACCGTACGCCCGTGTCGTCTACCGCTACCGCGACCGCGACCATCTGCGGGACCACCTGACGCAGACCATCGAGCAGACTCGACACGCCAATCCGAATCCCTACGACCGGTCGATCCTGGCCCGGCGGATCACCCGTGCCGTCATCGCGCACCCGTGCCGGCTCGAGTTCGCCGACGGCAGCGAACACATCGACGTCCTCGCCGTGCGCGACGGCATCACGCGTCTGACCAGTGCCTGGGCACTGCTCACCGAAGGGGAAGCACCGTACGCCGACGACATCGCCGCGACGGCTCTCAAGGTGCTGACCGCCGAGAAGCCCCAGCGACGCGGTGCCAGCGAGAAGGCGCTCAGCCAGCGCATGGCGCTCGGTCGGCAGGAGGCACTCGTCGGCTTCCTCGCCGAATTCCAGCGCGGAGTGAACGAGGCGCAGCCGACGGACCGCGCGGTGCGCCTTGGCCAGACCCTTGTCCTGCCGGCCCAGGTCACGGTCGGCGTCCACCGGCACAGCTCGGCCGGGCTCTCCGCGGAGGAGGTCTTCGACGACGCGATCCGCTCCATCCTCGCCTCGATCCACGTCGAGTTCCGGCATTGGGACGCGGCAGCGCAGAACGTCGAGGTCGGTACCCGGGCGATCAGCCGCATCCGCCTTCCCGGGCTGCCGCAGCACAATCTCCTGGAGGAGATCATCGGGCTCGCGATCGGTCGCCGGAAGCCAGCGGAACTACCCGCCGTGTTCCAGAACAACCGCATTCCGGGCACAGCACTCTGGCGGGCCGTCTACCTGGTGAACTTCCTCACCCGGCCCGAGATCTTCGAGCAGGTCAAGCGGTTCGCCAAGGACATCAAGGGCACCAGCAAGATGAGGACGGCCGGGTACGCGGAACTCCTCGGGCCAGTCATCGACCTGCCCTGGCGCGGGTACAAGGCGGGATCGCTCCAACAAGCGCGGAACGCCTGGGCGAACGGCGGCGTGCTCACCAAGGGCGTCATGGGGAACTGGCAGCCGGTTCCCACGGCGGACTTCGCCGAACTCGTCCAACCCGCGTTGAACGGCAACGAGAGTGCGCGGCAGACCCTCGCGGTGGCCGGAGGGGTCGCGCTCATCACGGACAAGCTCATCACGCGCAACGTCGGGTCGGCGGTGGGTCGGACGGTCCCGTTCCGCGCCAACGCGGACCAGATCATCGCCGGGCTCACAGAGTCTGAGGAGGGGTTGTGGACCCTGGCCTTCGCCGCCAAGGCCTTCGACCCTGAGCGGGAGTGCCTCAACGCCTTCACCGACACGCAGCTCCTCGGACGCAACACGGCCACGATGTACTCCGTCCCAGCGGTCGACCTCACGGCCGAGGACAAGATCCGCAAGGACGCGGGGGGTGTGGCCCCCGAAGCACTCAGCCAGTGGAGCATCGTGGTGCTCTCCGACCCGGGGAAGGCTCGCGAGGTCGAGGACGAGCAGAACTCGGAGAAGGAGAAGGCCAGCGCCGATCAGTCCATCCACGCCCAGTTGGCGGCCGAGCGGCGAGCCCTGCGCAATGCCGTGAACGACGCGCGGCAGGCCGTGAAGCGGCTGATGGCCCTCGCGGAAGCTCCTGAGGCACGGGCCACCACCTCGCACCCGTTCGGATCGGCCGAGGAGCAGAACCGCATCATCGACGAGGTGCGCAAGTTGGGTGGCGACATCCTCGTGAACTCCCCGGCCGTGGATCGTCGAGATGACGAGGAGCACGAGGACGACGACGAGGAGTACGAGGACGTCGAGTAGCCGGGGCCGTCGGGACGCGTGGGGTGGGGGTGAAATTGACGGGGTGGGTGAGGGGTGGGCCGATAGGTGGGGCGAACGGGAAATTCGTGTTGCTTCTGATGAGGACTGGCCGAGCATCTATTCGTTCCACTCCGTGATCACGGCCGAGGGACGGACGTACGCGTTTCCCGAGGGGCAGGAGTTAGAGGAGGCACGGCCGTCATGGACGGGAGGATCGTGAGCTCGGCGAGTATGGAGCTGAACAAGCCGGGGCACTGGGTCGCCGCGATCCGTCGAGTCGCGGATCATCTTGTCCGCCTCGCGACCGACCGGACCGGCATGGGCCGTGCGAAAGCGATCCATCTCGTTACCCCTGCGGCCATGCGGTCGGACCTGGGTCGGACGTGGGCCTTGGAAAGCGCCTCGTAGCTATGACGAGAGAAGGGTTGAGCGTTGGGGACTTCCGGCAAGGCAAGGGTGTCGGGCAAGGGTGCGGGGCAGGCGAAGCGCAAACAGCCGAAGCCAATCGCCACCGATCTTGACGAGCTGTTCGCTCAACTGCGTTCGGGGACGGCGAACGTGGCTGGTGTCACCTACCAGGTGGCCTTGTCGGCCATGCTGCTGGCGGCCGGGTACGGTTCCCGGGCTGCTGGTGCAGAGCAAGGAAAGGGGACCGAGTGCCGCGAAGATCGGGGCGGCAGAGCTCGCGGGGATCCTGGCCCACTCTGCGTTCGGCGTCAAACTCAGCGATGAGGCGGCGAAGGCCGGTCCCGGCGCGACGGGGCCGAGCACTCGTCTGGCAGTGGTCACGAACGGCTCCTTCGGCAGTTCCCTCCCGCTCACTGGGTGGACGCAGACCCTGGATGCCACCCTTTCTGCGCTGCTGGCCGGTGCCGCGGTCCGACAGACGTTGCTGACGGCCTTGAAGGCTCAGTTGAAGGGAGCTGGCCTGGACGAGGGGCTGGCGCCGATGGTGGTGGCGCGCACGCACCTTGTCCATCAGGATGCTCCAGGGCAGGCCGCCGTCACGCATCTGCTGGCCGGCCTCGGCTTGCATCCGGCGTTGGCCGTGAGGCTACGGCGGGAATTGCAGGACGACCTGGAGCAGGTCGCGGCCCTGCAGCGCCAGGCCACCCGGGCCACCGTCGGCGTCCGCACGATCGCCGACCTCGATCCCGTGGCCGCCCGGCTGGCCCGAGAGGTGAGCGTCGACGCCCTCGAGGAGGCCGTCAAGGCCGGGGGCTGCGAACCCGTGGACTTCCTGGCCCCATCGCCGCAGGACGCCCACAGGTTCTACGAGCGTGTCAGCGTGCTCCTCAGCCACATCGCGGCAGGGCTGGACGTTGTGCGGCCCGCTCGTCGCAATCGCGGTAATCCTTACCGTCCGGGCACTCAAAGCAGCACCCACTGCCCGCGCCGAAACGGGACCAGGCCAAGCAGAGCAGATGGAACTCCAAGCTGGTTCGCACACGGGGTCACGATTCGCGCAACAGCAATGACTGTTGGTCAGGTCTGACATATCCTACGCCGCAAACAAGTGACGGACCGATCGGGCGGTAACCCAGTGGCAGCAGTCGACAGCCGGCGCGTACAGACGGCCGTCATCGGGGGCCCGGACTCGGACCGGCCCGTCATCGCCCCCGAGGAACCGCACAATCTGGACGAGTTCCGACGCCATTTCGGAACCGACCAGTTCTGGTGCGGCACACACTTGGGTGGCTGCGGCGAGAAGCTAATGACCAAACGGTACGAGTGGAAGGTCTGCCACTTCTCGCACTACCCGGACCGCGACGGCAGCAAGCCCACCTGCCACCGCAGCGCAACCGGCGTGGAAAGCGCCGACCACCTCTTCATCAAACGCGATGTGAAAGCCTGGCTGGCCGACCAGGGCCACCTGGCCCAGGCCGACCTCCGCAGCCTGGGCCACGGGCCCGGGGACGCCGTGGACTTCTGGCTGCGCGCCACCGAACAGCACCTGCGATTCGCACTCCACCCCGGCGACTACCGCAGCTGGCGGCGAGCCGTGGAAAGCCTCGGCGCGAAGACCGGCCGGGTCGAATGGGTCTTCGGACGAGACGGCGTCGTGGTCAACGACGTGGTGGCACGGCGCGGCTACGCCCTGCGGGTCCGCTGCGAGACGCAGGGAACCGACCGCCACGTCCTGATCGGACTGGTGACCGCCGATACCGGGGCCATCCCGTGGGCGCCGCTTGAGTCGTGCCGGATGAGCAGCGAGGGCCTGATTCCCCCCGCACTGGACACGTTGCGAGCCGAGGGCTCGTTGCCCACTCGCGCCGTGGGAGAGACCCCGTTTCCGGCGAGCCTGCCGCTCCGGGGCGCGGAGGTCGTCTTCGCGGTGGACACGGCCGCGGCTTCCCCAGCCGCGTCGCACTTCGCCGTGCCCGGCCGCTACTTGGTCGCGGCGTTCGTGAAGGCGGCCGCCAGCCGAATCGTCCGCTCCTACGTCTCGCTGCCCGATGCCGTGCCGACCCCCACCGAGCAGTACGTCTACCGGCTCAACGGGGTGGCCCGGTTGCTCGTCGACGACCTCGACGCCTCCGGTGGGAACACCGGCTGGGCCGTCCACGCCGACGGCCTGACCCGACTGTCCGGCCTGGAGGCCGAACGAACCGGCCTCTGGCGCCCCGAGGTCGCTCTGGAGGACCCTGCCGCCGCCCTCCCGCTGACCCCAGCCTCGCCGAAGGCGGCACCAACCCGGGTCGAGACCAGACCCGACTCTGCCCCGCGCAGTCGGCTGGCGGAACGCCTCCGACAGGCGCTGATCGAGATTGCCCAAACGGGAAACACCACCTCGTGGGAGGAACTCTCCCAGCGGGCCAGCTTCGATCTGTCACACCTGCCCGACCCCAAGCGGCGGTCCCTACTGGTCGAGGTCGACCGACCGCTCGCTCGGGGCCGAGCCCCGCTGTGCGTCCTGGTCCAAGGCCGGTCCGGACGCGTCCTCCCCTACCTGCGAACCGTGCTGCGTCAGCTGGACGCGGAGATACCGATGGCGGAAGCCGCCTTCCAGCGCTGGTGCGAGCAAGCCGTCCAAGCGGCCCACGACCACTACCGGATCGCACCGACCTCGGCCGCTGTCCCGCTCTCTCGGGTCGACAACGCGGAACCGTCGAGGATCCGGGAGCTACGGCGAGTGCTACGCGAGGCCCAGGCCCTCCAGCCCCGCACCCAGGGCAGGCGGGCGGAACGACTGGCCACCGCGATCCGGCAGGCGGAACGACAACTGCGCAGCTTCGAGACAGCCCGTGCTGAGGGCAGCCTCGTGCTGCCGAGTCCCGCCCTCCTCGAAGAATTCGCCCGGGT
Source organism: Kitasatospora sp. NPDC058444 (assembly GCF_042721415.1). Taxonomy (NCBI): domain Bacteria; kingdom Bacillati; phylum Actinomycetota; class Actinomycetes; order Kitasatosporales; family Streptomycetaceae; genus Kitasatospora; species Kitasatospora sp. NPDC058444. The sequence continues at coordinate 66,291 of NZ_JBHXLL010000012.1, forward strand.
GCTCGGGCATACCGTCCAGGCACGGCTGGCGACCGCCCGCTCCGATCCGACCCGATCCGCAGGAACCACGGTCACCGGCCGGGCTGGCGCCCCCGGCTCAGGGAGCCACCCAACCCGACCCGACAGCCGCGCTACTGGAGTGGCACGCACCACCAAGGCCGAGAACGTCGACCGGCCCGAAAACATCGCCAAGGATGGAGACGCTACTGAAGTGCGGCAAGCCCGAATCCCGGCCACCCGCCAGGCGGACTATCCCTCGTCCGGCCACGCCGTGCGGGCCGATGACCTGATGTCCCGATTCTCGAGGGCCAAGGCCGCAGACGACGTATTCGCCGCAACCGAGATCCGCGAGGAGGCGGTGCGTGCCCTCGGCGCACCCGGGGTACCGGGCTCGACGGCCAGGACGCTTCGGCGGCTGCTGAAGGACCTACACAAGTGGATCAGTCCACGCGAGGCGGACGACATCCTGGCCCGCATCCACGGCTTGCTGGAGAACGCCCTCCGGGCTGGCGAGAACGGGGAGTCACTTGTCCTGCGTAGCGATCTCGCCCACGCCAAGATCCTCCGGCGCAAGCTCATCGGTGGTGTCTCTCAGGATCTTCAGGAGCTGTTCGAGATCTGTTTTCGGCTGCAGGCCACTGCGGCGGCACCGGCCTCCCCACGCCCGGAACCCACGGGCTCGACGCCGCCGGCTGCCACCGCGACGGCGACCAAGGAGGCGAGCGTGACGGCCGAGGCGCCCTCCGGGGAGGTGGCGCAGCGTCACGCCCTAACAGAGGCCGCGCTCAGTGAACTCGCCGGGGCCGTGGGGCGCGTTCTCCGTGATGTCGCCCGTCACCAATCCACCATTACCTGGTCGGGAATAAGCCGCCGGGTGCATCGCGACCTGCCCTGGTTGCGGGGATCGGAGCAGCGTGAGCTGCTCACCCACGTCGACGGTGACACGCCAACTGGCGAACCGTTGCTGTCTGCCCTTGTCGTCACGGGTGACCACGCCCCGACGGGGGTCTACCGCGAGGTCGCGGCTGCGCTCGGCAGAGAGCTGCCGCACCCACAGAACGGACTCCAACAGCACTGGCAGATGGATGTCCTGCGACTGCACTCGCTGTGGCGTCACCGCTGAGCCGACAGCAACACATGCACCTCACAAGAGCTCACTCGCACGTGCCTCAGTTCTGCCGCTGCCCCCACGCTCCACCGCAGCTGCCCAGCCTCATGTCTGATCTTGAGACACGCGATATGGAGAAGGATCCAGACCATCCGAGCTATGCCCTGCTTCCGGCGCACTCCAGCGTCGATGCTCGTGCTTCGAGTTCGGCGGGCAGGTACCAGCCTTCGGTGGTGGGTGTCATGTAGAGGCGGGCCTTGAGGCCGAGGAGGAGTTGGCGGCGGTGTTCCTGGTCGGCTTGGGTCCAGGCGTCGGCGAAGGGGTAGACGACGAACAGGTCGTCGACGGTGGGGGTGGGTTCCAGTGGGTATTCCGGGTCGTGGGTGAGTTCGAAGTGCCAGACGCCGCCTGGGGCCGACCATCACCATCGGCGATCTCCTTGGGGTCTGCCTCGCCGCGCATGACGCGGCCGGCTGGGGCCCGAAATCGACGGGCTCCTCGATGGCCTTCGGCAGTTCCGGGCGGTCCTGCCCGGTGAGGGGGAGGGACATGGTTGTGCTCCTTGTGTGGTGTGTGGGTGGTTGTTGCGGTGAGTTCGCCCCGATGGCGGGGCGGGTGTTGCGGGGTGTTCTTTCGGAGGGAGCGGGTCAGAGGCTGCGGGCGGTGATGTCGCTGTGGTGGTGGCGCGGATGGGAGGTCGGGGAACGAGCGAAGGGCTCCTTCGTTCCGCGGCGGAAGGCCGCAAAATCCTCCACACCGGAACCGGAACCACCCCGAACGGAACCGCCACTTCGATGGCCCCGTCGAGCCCTGCCCGTCAGGCGCTGCCCATGGACGTTGCGGCTGCCGCCGAATCGGGCGACGGCGATCCGGTGTAGTTGCGCAGTCGGATCGGAGCGGTGCGGGTGTTCTCGGGCGACTGGGCGGCCAGCATGTCCAGGATCTCCTGGGTGGGGGCGGGCATGAAGAACCGCTCTGCGCCCTCACGGCCCGCAGTCTGGTGTTCCGTCACGTAGCCGCGCATCTCGCGTTCGTACGCGGCGAAGGCCGTCGTGTGGTCGCCGCCGGAGGCGGCGAGTTCACCGGCCAGAATGTAGGCGCCGATCAGGGCCTGCGAGGTGCCGCGGCCGGAGGTCGGGCCGGCGCAGTAGCCGGCGTCGCCGAGCAGCACGACCCGCCCCTTGGACCAGGTGTCCATCTCCACCTGGGCGTTGGCGTCGAAGAAGAAGTCCGGCGCCTGCGCCATCTCGTGGAGCAGGCGCGGGATCTCCCAGCCGTCGTCCGCGAATCGTTCGGAAATGACGCGCTGCTGCCCGGCGCGGTCGTGGCGGTCGTACTCCAGGTGCTCGGCGGCGAAGTGGAAGGCGGCTCGGGCCTCGGTGTTGGCGCGGGCGGTGAAGATGTTGGCGGCCTTGCCGGGGGCGGCGTAGAGGCGTCCGGTGTTCTTCAGATCGAGGTAGTTGTCCAGGCTGAAGATGGCGGTGTAGATGCCGAGGTGGCGCACGAACTGCTTCTCGGGGCCGAATGCGAGCGCGCGGGTCCGCGAGTGCAGACCGTCTGCGCCGACCACCAGGTCGAAGCGGCGGGCAGGGCCGCGCTCGAAGGTGACCTCGACGCCGTACTCGTCCTCGGCCAGGCTCGTGATGGAGTCCCCGAAGACGTACTCGACGTCGTCGCGGGTGGCCTCGTACAGCATCCCGGTCAGATCGCCCTTGAGGACCTCCAGGTCGCCCGCGAAGATCACGGCCGGCAGGGTCGCGTACTGGCGGCCCTCGGCGTCCACCATCGCCGCATCGCCCATCTCGGTGTCCAGTTCGCGGATCCGCTCCAGCAGGCCCATCCGGTCCAGCACGTCCAGTGCCTCGCCGCGGAAGTCCACCGCGTAGCCGCCTTCGCGCACCGCTTCGGCGCGCTCCACCACGGTGGGGGCGAAGCCGTGGCGGCGCAGCCAGTAGGCGAGCGCCGGGCCGGCCACGCTGGCGCCGGAGATCAGCACGGTGTGGGCGGCGGGAGTGGTGGCGCTCTTGCTCATTTCTGGTTCCCTCTCTCGGTTGATGCGTACAACGTATCGACGTCAAAAACTGCTTTTGAAGTGCATAGTTGAGGAAGGCATGCTAGTGCGCTAGCTTTCGTGCACTAGTACACCAAGGAGTGCATCATGTCCGTAGAGCCGCCGCCGTACGCCAGGATCGCCGCCGAGCTGCGGCGGCGCATCGAGGCTGGTGAGCTGTGCCCGGGTGACCGGGTGCCCTCCACGCGGGCGATCACCCAGAGGTGGGGGGTCGCCATGGCCACGGCGACCAAGGCGCTGGCCGTCCTGCGGCAGGAAGGTCTGGTCCGGGCGGTGCCGGGGGTGGGAACCGTGGTCTGCGCCGTCCCCCGCGCGCCCCGGTCGGCCGCAGTGGCGGCGGGCCGGCTGATGGAGGGGTCATCTGAGGAGTCGGCGGCGCGCCGGCGCCTGGTGCGTGCGGGGATCGCGATCGCCGACGCGGAGGGGGCCGCCGCGCTCACCATGCGCCGGCTGGCCGCTGAACTCGGCACCTCGGCGATGTCGCTGTACCGGCATGTGCAGAACCGGGACCAGCTCCTCGCGCTGATGGTCGATGCGGCGTACGGAGAGGCCGCGCTGCCCGCCCTTGCCCCGCCGGACTGGCGGTCCTGCCTGGAACTGTCGGCCCGGGCCCAGTGGCGGCTCTACCGGAAGCATCCCTGGCTGGCGGCCGCGATGAACCTCGCCCGCCCGCTGCTCGCCCCGAACGGCATGCGCCATGTCGAATGGGCCTTGGCAGCCTTGGAGGGCCTCGGCCTCGACGCCAATACCCGGATGCACGCGGCGGTTTCACTCTTCGGGTTCGTCCGGGGCTGCGCCGTCGACCTCGCGGCGGAGCAGGAGGCCGGTCGTGCCAGTGGTGTCACCGGCGACCAGTGGATGCAGGTCCAAGAGGCCCGGATGGCCGCGCTGCTGTCGGACGGCACCTTCCCGGCGTTCACCGCCGCCCGCGCCGACGCCGGCCTGGACCTGTCCGGCGAATCCCGGTTCACCTTCGGTCTCGACCGCCACCTCGACGGCCTGGCGGCCCTGATCGCCGCCGCGGCATGATCGCCGGCTTCCTGCTGTCCCGTACGGTCGGGCTGTAGGGCTATCACGAGGACGGCTGGGATCTTCCGTACCGCCGCTCTCCCTGGCCGTGGCGGCGCTGTTCGTCATCACCGTTCGCCGTCTGGCTCGGCCGGCCCCGCAATGTGCGCGTTGCCGAGCCGCGCCCTGGAGTGGCCCGCCGTGTGCGCTGTCCGGGCGGTCCCGCTACGCTCGGCAGCCGCGACAGGCGGTGCGGGCGCTCAGACCTTCGCCCAGGCAGCCGGCCTGGCCGGTGGCCGCGGCGCCCGGGACAGGCGAGGGGCCGGTCCGGGTTCCCGGCCGGCGGCTGGTGGTCAGTCCTCGTAGAGGAACTCGTGCGTCTGACGGCGGTAGGGCCCCGAGACGGCGGCGAGGCGGTTCGGCGGCCACAAGTCGGAGCTCTCGCTGAGGGTCAGTTGGCCGTCCTGGCGCACCATCCAGACGTCCTCGTAGTCGAGGTGCAGGACCGCGTCTCCGGGGACCTGTGCGAGGAGGGCGTCGGCCAGGCGGGTCATGTCGTCCTGCTGGGCGGAGATGTCGGTGTCCTTGCCCAGCCGGAAGTCGATCGAGACGGTCGGGGTGAATACGCGGCCGGCGATCTGCGGGTCCCCCCAGGGGATGGGTTTGCGCGGGGTCACCCGGATCCAGGTGCCGTACGCGGTGAGCGCGCCGTCCTCGAGCAGTGTGTCGACACTCGCGGGGATGTCGAAGATCCGCATCGGCTGGGCGACGTCGACGAGTTTCTGGGCCACGTGGGCCGGGGCCCACGGGGTCACCAGCTCAAGGCTGTAGGAGATTGCCATCGAATCCGTCTTTCTCTTCTTCTACGGGTAGAGGGAGACCACGCTGCCGGACTTGTCGATCACGGTGACCTCCTTCAGCCCGTTGATCGGCCAGTCGTTCAGCTGCTTGCCCATGCCGGCCACGCCGACGCAGGTGGCGATGACACCGGCGGACAGGACGTTGACCGGCACCCCGATGACTGCGCCGGCACCGGTCAGGTCCAGGCCGACGCCCAGGATCTCGCCGCCCGCGCCGAGACCGAGCCCGCCCGCGAGTGAGCCACACCCCAACGCGCGGGAGGACGACGCCGAGACGTGGCTTCAGTCACTGATCGACGCCGGCAATACTTCCAGGGCGTGTACGCCGCTCGCTGAGGCACGAGGCGCCGGCGCACGGTGACATCGGCGGGAGGTGAGTGCGGGGGTGGTCGGCCGGGGACTTGTCAGTGGGACTCACTAACGTTCGTCTCCTGATCATCAGTGCGAGGAGAGGGGCGGGGCTGTGCGGCGCTGGGAGTTCGTCGAGGGCGGCTCGGACAAGTTCTGGGAGGCCGCGGTCGACGGTGTCGCGGTGACCGTGCGGTACGGGCGGTCCGGTACGAACGGGCGGGAGCAGGTCAAGGCGTTCCCGACCGTGGAGGAGGCGCAGGCGCACTTCGCCAAGGTGGTCGCCGAGAAGGAGCGCAAGGGCTACCGCGAGATCGGTGCGGGGGCGGGTACGGAGCCGGGTGCGGCGGCGGATCCGGTGCCCGTGGCGCAGCCCGGCGTGTCCGCGCCCACGGCCGAGGCCGCCGGTCCCGAGGACGAGGACGTCTTCGTCATGCCGGACGCCTGGCGCCGGGCGCTGATCCCGCGCCGGGGCGGCGTTCCCCGGAAGCCGTCCGCACCGGGGAAGGGCCCGGTGACCTCCTACCGCGACGGGCTGCGGCAGATGGGGGACTGGCTGGAGCAGACGCTCACCTCGGAGCGCAGTGACCCGGAGCTGGTCGCGGCCGCCCGCGCCCACCAGTCCGGCAGCCGGGACCCGCTCGGTGCGGCGGTGCTCGCCGCCGTGTTCTCGTATCCCAGCAACAACGGGGTCCGCGTGGCCGTGGACGCCTGGGTGGCGGAGTTCGGCCTGCCGTTCGCGGCCAGGGCCACCGTCGAGCTGTTCACGACGGCTGTCGAAACCGACTGGATCCACCAGAGGTCCGTCCACCCCCGCGTCCGGCGCGGGGCCAACCAGAGGCACGGCGGGTACCGTCCCGCCGCGGACCGGGTCCGGTCGCTGCTGGCGGCGTGCGACGAGGAGACCCACCGCGCGGCGGTCGAGGCCCTGGCGGGCTGCCGGACCGACCTGTCCCGCCTGGTGGTGGCGGCGTACCTGGTGCCGTCCGAGACCGCCTGGGTCGAGGAGTGCCTCGCGTCGGGCTCCCGTCTGGCCGCCGTCGAGTGGTCGATGTTGCTGTGCTCGCTCTCCTCGGCGGAACCGTTGGAGAAGCTCCCCCCGCTGCCGAGTCTGGGCTATGCCGGTTGGTCCACCGAGATCATCGCGACCGTGGCGGAGGGCCTCGGCGGCGACGCAGCACCGGTGATGCTGCACGACCTGACCACCAGCTACCACAACAAGGACGGCAAGAAGCGGATCCTGGACGCGCTCGCCGAGCTCCCCTCCGACGAGGGCTTCCTGGGTCTACTGGCCCAGCAGGACGGCATCAAGTCCACCCGCGCCGCCCTCATGGCCGGTCTGCGCCGCTTCCCCCGGCGTGCCCTGCGCCTGCTCGCCGAGGCCGCGGTGGCGTCCGCCGCTCCGGCCGCGCAGCGGCTCGCCCGTCAGCTCCTCACCGGCCACGTCGCCGTCCACCGCGCGACCGCGCTCGAGCTGCTGCCGGAGCTGTCGCCGGAGCAGGCGGCCCTGGTCGAGCCGCTCACCGATCTCGGCGAGCGGGTGCCGGAGGTCGGCCCCGACTCGCTGCCGGAGCTGTTCACCAGCCCGCCGTGGACGCGGCCACGCGCCGCCGGCAAGCCCCGCGTGCTGACCGGCCTCAGCGCGCCTCGGGAACCGCAGATGCGGTGGCTGCCGGGTGAGCGCGAGGCGTGGGCGGCGACCTCCGAGTCCTGGTACACGAGCTGGTCGGACGACGACTGGCAGCGGGTCGCGGCCACGATCCGGGCCAGGATCGGGCAACCCAAGGACGCGCGGCTGCGCGGCGGACAGCACGCCGAGCTCGCGCTGTTCGCTTACGGCGACGAGGAGTTGGCCAGGCCCCTGCTCGCGCAGTGGCGCGCCGGTGAGCGTATCTGGCACTCCGGGGACTCCCTGCGCCGGGTCGCCGCCCGCTTCGGGCCGGACGCCGTCGAACCGATCCGGGCCGCCGCGGTGGGGAACCCTGCCACGCACGCGTCCCTGCTGCTGCCGTACCTGGACGCCCGGGTCGCCGAGACCATGGCGGACTGGCTGGTGCGCCTCAAATCGGCCGGGAGCACAGCGCGTTCCTGGTTCGCCCGGCACGGCGTGGACGCGGCCCGGCTGCTGGTTCCGGCCGCGGTCGGGAAGGCCGGGCCGGCCCGGCGGGGCGCCGAGCACGCCCTGCGGCTGATCGCCGAGGCGCACGGCGCGGCGGCGGTGAGCGCGGTGGCCGGCGAGTACGGGCCGGAGGCGGCGGAGGCGGTGGGCGCGCTGCTGTCGGCCGACCCACTGGTGACCGCGCTGCCGGCGAAGCTGCCCCCGCCCTGCGACTGGACGGAAGCGGTGATGCTGCCGCAGCTGCTGGTGCGCGGCGGCGGGGGCGCGCTGCCCGCCGACGCGGTGCGGCACGTGCTCACCATGCTCGCGCTGTCGAAGCCCGGGGCGTTCTACCCGGGCCTCGACCAGGTGGCGGAGGTGTGCGAGCCGCGGTCGTTGACGGAGTTCTGCTGGGCGGTGTTCGAGCAGTGGCGGATGGCCGGCATGCCCGCCCAGGACGGGTGGGCGCTGCACGTGCTCGGCCGGTTCGGTGACGACGAGACGGTCCGCCGGCTGACGCCGGTGCTCCGGGCGTGGCCCGGCGAGGGGGCGCACCACCGCGCGGTGGACGGCCTGGAGGTGCTGGCCACGATCGGCAGCGACGTCGCCCTGCTGCACCTGCACGGCATCGCGCAGCGGGTGAAGTTCAAGGCGCTCAAGACCCGGGCCCAGGAGAAGATCTCCGAGGTGGCGGCCGGTCTCGGCCTGTCCGGGGAGCAGCTGTCCGACCGCCTGGTCCCGGACTTCGGGCTGGACGCCGACCGCACCACCGTCGTCGACTACGGCACCCGGACGTTCACCGTGGGCTTCGACGAGCAGCTCAGGCCGTACGTCCTCGACGCGGACGGCGCCCGCCGCAAGGACCTGCCGGTTCCCGGGGCGAAGGACGACGCCGAGCTGGCGCCTGCCGAGCGCAAGCGCTTCGCCGCGCTGAAGAAGGACGTCCGCACGGTGGCGGGGGACCAGATCCACCGTCTGGAGGACGCGATGGTCACCCGGCGGTCGTGGACGGCGGAGGAGTTCGATCAGCTGTTCGTCGGGCATCCGCTGCTGTGGCACCTGGTGCGCCGCCTGGTGTGGCTGGCCGAGGCGGACGGCACGGTGACGGCGTTCCGCGTCGCCGAGGACCGCACCCTGGCGGACGTCCGGGACGAGGCGTTCGCCCTGCCGGCCACGGCTTCCGTCCGGCTGGCGCACCCGCTGCTGCTCGGCTACGGCCTCGCCGCCTGGTCGGAGCTGTTCGCCGACTACGAGATCCTGCAGCCGTTCCGTCAGCTCGGCCGCCCGGTGTACGCCCTGACCGACGAGGAGCGGGCCGGCCACCGCCTCACCCGCTTCGAGAACGGTCCGGTGCTGCCCACCGCCCGGCTGGTCGGCATGGAACGGCGCGGCTGGCAGCGCGGCGAGCCCCAGGACAACGGCGTCGAGCAGTGGCTGTCCCGCCGGGTCGGGCCCGACCGCTACGTGGTGCTCGCCCCGGAGGAGGGCATCGCCGTCGGCATGTTCGACTCGTATCCCGAGCAGCAGGTGGAGACGGTGTGGCTCGACAGGCGCCCGGGAGACTACTGGACCCACAACCGCACCTTCCCGACCTTCGCCGAGCTCGACCCGGTGATCGCCTCCGAGGTGATCGCCGACCTCACCGAGCTGACCACGCTGTGACCCCTCGCCACCCCTCCGACGACCACCTGGGATTGGCCGCCGTGACCACGACCACCCCGAGGAGGATCGCCGGCGGCCGCCCACCGAGGTCCGGTACGCCGAGGAGCTGGCCGCACTGCGCGCCGAGGACCGCGACCACCGCCCGCCGGGCTGGGAGCTGAGTCTGCGCTGGTCCGACCACGCCCCCGTCACCGTGGCGTACGACCACGACTTCTGACAGCCCTCCACGGCAGAGTCCCGACGGCGGCTTCGCGGGGAACGGATGGGCGACGCGCTGGTCGGGCGCGCGCACGAGCTGAGGCGGTTCGGCGCGGGCGCGGTGGGTGGTCGGCGTGCGGCGCAGCGCCGGCTTCGGCAGGCCTGGCTGCTCATCGCGGTTCGGCGATGAGCAGCGGGCCGCGCGGGCGGACGGTGGCGGCGGTGGCGTTCTCCCTGACCGGGGTGGCCGTGGCAGGCCTGAGCCGTAGGCGGGCGAGGACGGCTGCGGTGATGACGAGCATCTCGGTCCACGCGAAGGACTCGCCGACGCACTTGTGGTGGCCGGCGCCGAAGGGGAAGAACAGCCTGGCCGGGGCACGATCCCCGGGACGGCGCCAGCGGTCGGGATCGAATCGCAACGGGTCGGTGTGGAGCTGCGGGGAGCGGTGCAGTGCGGTCGGGCTGAACAGGATCTCCGCTCCCGGGGGCAGGAGGACGCCGCCGTAGTGGAGCGGCGCCACTGCCCGGCGCATCAGGATCCAGTTGGGGGTGTGGAGCCGGAGGGTCTCGCTGATCGCGTGCCCCGTGCGTTCCAGGCGCGGCAGGTCACCCATGGACACGGCGCCGTCGGCGGCGATGGCACGCACCTCCTCGCTCAGCTCGTTCTGCAGGTCCTGGTGCCGGGCGAGTTCGTGGAACAGCCAGGCGAGCGTGGTGGCGGTCGTCTCGGTGCCGGCCAGGAGCAGCGAGACCGCCTCGTCCCGGACCTGGGCCGGTGACATGGCGAGGCCGGTCTCTTCGTCGCGGGTGGCCAGCAGCAGGGAGAGCAGCGTGCCGTCCGGGCCCTGCTGCCGGCCGGCGGCCTGGGCGACGATCTCGTCCACGACGGTGCGCAGGCCCTGGACCGCCGCATCGAAGCGCCGGTTGGCAGGCACGGGCAGCTTCTCCAGCAGCGGCGAGGGGTAGAGCGCACGTCGGACGAATCCGGTGAGGACCACGGGCACGGCCCGGTCGATCATGTTCTTCTGGTCGCGGCTCAGGTGGGTGGCGAACAGCGCCTCGACCACGATGTCCCGGGCGAGTTCGTGCATCCGCGGCTCGATCGGCGCGGCCCGTCCGGGCTCCCAGCGCGACACGGCCGCCGCTGCCGCCCGTGCGGCCAGCGTGGCGTACCGGCGGATGCTGTCGCGATGGAAGGCCGGCTGGACCAGCCGCCGCTGGCGGAGGTGGAACGCGCCCTCGGAGGTGAACAGTCCGTTGCCCAGCAGTCCACGGGCCTTGTCGAAGACGAAGCCCTTCTCGGTCTTCGCGGCGTCTTTGACGAGCAGCCGGTGGACCAGTTCGGGGTCGGTGAGCACGTGAACCGGCTTGCGCCACAGATGGATCCGCACCACGGGGCCGTGGTCGGCCAGTGACTGGAGGAAGGGCAGGGGGCGGGTGAGCAGCGGGACCAGGTGCCCGAGCAAAGGCAGTCGGCCCGGAGCGCACGGCACTCCGGTCGGCGCGGCGTCTTCCTCGGACATCAATGCCTCGCCACGGGCGCTGGTGCGTCGAACCGCGAGCTGTTGCGGGACCAGTCGATGTGGCCCCGCAGCCACAGACCGAGGCTGCGCGCGTACGCCGCTGTCGCAGGACTCCCGGTGGTGCGGACGGTCCGGCTCAGCTCGACGAACGCGGCCATCTCGGCGTCGCGCATGGCGACGGCGGACTCCCGGGCCTCGGCCGACGAACAGCGGTGGTGGCGGGCGAGAACCTCGACCAGGTTGTGGCGGCCCTGGCCGCCGGCCGTCTCCTTGGCATGGGAGTAGAGGTCGTTGTCCCAGCTCACCAGGTTCGCGGTGATGTCCCTGAGTCGACGCAGCGCGGGGCTGTCCGCCTCGGCCGAAGGCACTTCGTAGCCCGCCGCGACGTCGACCAGGGTGAGACAGGTGTACGTCGCTCCCGCGTGCCGACGCATCGCCACGTACTCGGCCGGTCCCGGCACCAGTCCGGCCTCCCGGTTCGCGGCCTCCCATACCTGGGCGTGGAGGTAGTCGCGGACTGAGCACTCCCAGCGGAACAGCTGTGACGGCGACGCCTGTGCGGCGACCCGGTCCCGTATGTCCCGCAGGGCCGCGGCGAAGGTGTGGGCCGGTCCGTCCAGGTCGGCCTCGGTTAAGTCCGCGTCGGCCAAGTCCGCGTCGAGCACCCGGGCCAGCAGCGCGGTCGTCCGTGCCAGCGGCGCAGGACGGGCGCCGCGTTCGCGGTCCTCGCAGTAGCCGTCGTCGAAGGAGAAGAGCCACACGTACCAGTCCGACAGCAGGCGCAGCATGTCGGCGGGCACCTCGGGATTGGTCCGTGCGGCCAGGTGGCCGCTGCGCTGACGCCCGATCCGCATCGCCCGGTGCGGCTGCCCGTCCAGCAGCCGGTGCCGTGCCAGCCATGCAAGGCTCTGCCGGTCCGCCTGGTCGGCGTGTCGGTTGGTCAGGGACGGGAAAGGGCACCACAAGTCGTCTGCGGTGCTGCGCGGTTGTTCGCCGCGGAGATCGCTCATCGCTTCGCCGGCCTTCGTCTGGGTGGGTGGCCGCCGGCTTCCGTGCCCCGGCGACGATCGCGTGCGGGGCGCCCGGCCTGCGCGGCGAGGCCGAAACTAGTCCGGTGCGGGGCATGGCGATGGACTGAGCGCGCATCCGCGGTTGTCTCTCGGCGCACCACCGGTCGTCGCGCCCTGCCCGGCAGCCCGAGCACGCTGCGCAACGGGTCAGCACGTGGGAGTCGCGGTGGGACGGGGACGGCCGGTGGGACGGGGACGGCCGGTGGGATCGCAGCGGTCGGCCACCGCGGCTCTCGCCCGTAGGGTTCCACTTCCGGTCCAAGCACCGTTGCAGTACGACCGGTCCGACGCAACGTCAGACCGGTTGCTTGGGGGTGGGGCCGACCGAGGGCGGCCCCACCCCCCCGCCTCGGGCGATGACGCCGTCTCAGATGGTGTAACTCGAGACGGTGGTGGTGTTCGGCTCCCCCTGGCCCAGGACGACCACGCCGGCCGAGCCGAGGGTCAGGCCGGCGAGGATCGCCACCCGCAGCCGGGCCTGGCGGGCCGCGTGGTCAGCCGCCGTGCGGCGCTCGTCGGTCTCCTGCAGCTCGTTGTCCACTCTGTCGAGCAGTCCGCTGTCCGTCATGGTGATGCCCTTCTTCTCGTTCGACGGGCCCCGGTGCTGCTGCTGGTCGCAACAGCAGCACCGAGGGGATCCTGGGGCCGAAGCCCAGCCGCAGCAGGCCGTAGCCGATGCCGGCCAGTCCGGTCAGCAGGCCGGGTGTGGGCACCTCACCGGGGGTTCCGCAACGGGCGCCTTGCTGTGCGACGGACCGCACCAGTCGAGCGGCCGTACGGCGCCGGCCGGCATCGGTCGGCGTCAGCTCCACCAGTGGTTCCAGCGGACCGAGTTCGCCGTGGCGGAGCGAGTGGTCCGGCATCGGCACGCGGTCGGCGAGCAGGGCCAGGTGCCGGTCCTCCTCGCGGGCGCGCAGCACCGGGCCGGCCCGGTCCGGGCACCGGCCGGGGCCGTCGGAGTCCGCCAGGTCCACCGCCGCTCGCTCCCGCAGGGCCCACGCGACGCCCTCGTGGCCGTGAAGGAATCCGGGCCGTTCAGGACGGGGCCGAGGGCCTGCCAAGGTCCTGACGGTGTGGGCGAGTTCGGCGGCTTCCGGCAGCCGCGTCTGAGCGTGCACGGCCTCGGCCGCGAGCAGGGCACCGGCCAGGCCGTCGGCGATGTCCATGGGGGCTGCCGGATCGACGGCGGCCGTGTGAAGTGCGGCGAGGCCGGCGGGCAGGGCGGCGCTCAGCTCCGGGGAGTCCAGCAGGGTGGCGAGCCGGGCGGTGGCGTAGCTGATGCCGCCGAGCCCGGAGAAACCGCCCGGCCCCACGGCACGCGCGAGTTCGGGGTACTCCGCCAGGAGTCTCAGGAGCCGGGGGAGGGCTCGGACGGCCTGGTCGGCGGCCTCCTGGTAGCGGACCGCCCCGGTGAGCCGGCCCAGCTCGGCGAGGAACAGTGCCGGGCCGGTGTAGCCGTCGCCGAGCGCCATGCCCATCGGCAGCACCGCCCACTGTCCTGGCCCGGACTCCTGCAGTCCGAGCCAGTTCACCCGACTCTCGCCCCGACAAGCCCGGGCGAGCAGGTCCTCCCCGATCCCCCGTGCGAGCTCCAGCGCCCGGGCAGCGAGGTCACCGTCGTAGGTGTCCTCGGATTCGCCGGCGGGGCGCCCCGGAGCACGGCGGCCCGGAGACCGTCGTCCGGCGACCAGGGAGGCGCGGATCAGCCATGCCTGCCGGTCGAGGTCGCCCTCCGACATGCCCCGGATCGTCCTGGCGGCGGCCGCAATCCCGGATTCGTCGAGCAGGAACGGGAGTTCACGACCGTCCCAGGTCCGCGGGGTGCGGGCGGCGGGGGTCACGGTGAAGTACGGGACGTCGCCGGCGAGCAGGTCGGTGAGCTCGTGGGGTGCCAGCACGTGCAGGTGCGGGTAGCCGGTCTCGTCGTGCAGTGCGGCGAAGGCCCGCTCCCGACCGGAGCGGTCGCGCAGCAGCTCCGGCTCGGTCGCCTCGGCGAGCAGCGTCGCATAGCTCTGACTGGGCCGTGCGACCAGGCGCATCGTCTCACCCGCGAAGCGGGACAACAGCCCCTGCTCACCCAGCAGTTCATGGGAATGTGCGGCGATCGCCCGGTAGCCGGCGCGGAATCCGCACAGCAGCCGGTCGAGGTGGTCGGCCGGATCGGCGGGTCTCCCGGCCAGCATCGGGCGGTTGTCGGCACCCGGCCAGCGCGCCGGGCGGCGAACCAGCCGCATCAGGTCGGTGCCCGCGTCCGCCCACCCGGGCATCGGGTCCGGCGTCCACTGGTCGGCCTGGCCACCGAGTGCCGAGAGGTCGAGTGAACCGCCGCCGCCGAACCACGGGTTCGGCAGCACCATGGTCCGCTGCACGGACGCGGCGAGCGCCCGGGCGGCCGGATCGGTGCCGCCGTCGGTGACGGGCACCCAGCACGGGTGGAACAGCGTCTCCACGTCGACCACGACCGGCTGGTCGCGCGCGGCGATGAGGTTCTCGGCATGGATGTCGACCGCGTTCACCACGTGCAGCAGCGCGAGTTGGGCGCCGAGCCGCTCGTAGAACCGCCCGACTTCGGCTCGGGACCGGCACGGGCGCGGCGGGACATACTCGGCCCAGCCGTACCCCGCCCGCGGCAGCAACCGGACCGCTCGCGCCGCCAGTCGGGGCTGGCGTCCGTCGAACCAGGCGAGCAGTTCGTTCCACCGGGCGTGCAGACCGAGCGGGCGCGGCTTGTACACCAGGTGCTGCCCGCCGTCGAACTCCAGCACGGCGACGGACCGGCCCGCCGCGTGCGGGTCCCCCAGTCCGAAGCGGACCCGGGTCAATCGACCGGGCTCGCCGTCGAGCAGGGCGGCGGTGAGCTGCTCCCGGTCCGCGTGGAGCCGCTTCAGCAGTTCGGTGGCCGCGGCCACGGTGTGCATGCACCGTTCGGCCAGCAGCCGGGCCAGCACGGGATGACGGTGCAGCACCGCACCCAGGGCCGGCCCGGCGGCGACCTGGCGCAGGAACGCGTCGAACCGCTCCCGCCCGTCCTGCCCGGTCAGGGTTCCGGCCCGGCGCGCGTGTCCCAACTCCTGTACCAGTGTGCGTCCGGCCAGCCGCACCAAGCCGCCGGCCAGGTGGTGCCGTGCACCGGCCCACACCACTCGCCGATCTGCCGCGGCGGGGTTCGCCGCCGCGAAGTGGCGGGAGGCGGTCAGCAGGAACGGCCGCAGCGGATGCAGCAGTCGGCCCTCGGGGCCGGTCCCGGGGATCGAGCGGATCCGCCCGCCGGGCGCCGACTCGGCGAGGCGCAGCGCATGTTCCACCGACTCGGCCCAGCGTGGCGTTCGTCCGGGCGGCAGGGCGTCGCGCTCGGCCGGCGACAGTGCGGGCAGCCACCAGGCGCCGGACGCCGCGGGCAGCGGAACCGACTGGGTCGCCTGCACTGTCACTCCACGACTCTGGCACACCATCAACCACTTGTGACAGGGGGGTGCATCAGATTCCCGGCAGGCCCGGACGCGCCCTAGCGTGCGGCGAGGAAGTCCGCCACGAAATCGCACAGCTGGGCGCGGGTGGCGGAGTTGGTCTTGCCGATCAGACTGGCGATGTGTTTCTCGACCGTCCGGGGAGAGATCTGCAGGCGGGCGGCCACGGTCTTGTTGCCGACGCGTTCGACCAGCAGGCAGAAGACGTCGTACTCGCGCAGGGTGACGCCGAGCGCGACGAGTTCGGCCGGAATCCGGTCCGTGCCGGTGCGGCGCTGCCCGACCGGAGCGCCCAGCGAACGCAGCCGGGAGCGGCACGCGGCGGCGACGGCGTCGGCACCCGAGTGGTGGAAGTACGTCTCGGCCTCGGTCAACCAGTCGCGGACCGCCCCCCATCCGTCGGTGACCGCGGCGTCGGCGACCAGACGCAGGCCGAGGTGACGCGCCGTCGGGAAGACCATCGCGTCGGCCTGCGCAGCGCGGCACGCCGCCACCGCCTCGGCCGGGCGACCTTCCCGACCGTACAGGACCGCCCGGGCCAGGCCGACGAACTGCCGGTTCCACCGCATCCGGCCCGCCTGGCTCTCGGTGATCCGTTCGACCTCTGCCCAGTCGGCCCGCCCGGCCAGCACGGACAGCAGCAGGACCAGCCCGTGGCTGCCGGCGAGGTGGAAGTAGTTCTCCTCGTCCGGCGGGACGGCGGCGGTCAGCCGCGCGGCCAGCTCCGCCGCCTGCTCGTGGTCCTCCTCCAGCAGCGCGCAGAACAGCTCGGCCAGGCCGAGCACGAGCGGTGCCTCCCGCGACTCGTTCCCACCGCTGGTCCGGAACCGGGCGAGCGCCGCCCGCAGTTGGGGCCTGCGGGCCCGGTGGGCGGCGGCCACCGCGCCCACCATCAGGGCGTACCGGGTCACCGAGTGCAACTGCAGTCGCTCCGTCTCGGCCCTGGAGCCGTCCAGCAGGGCCGCGGCCCGGTCGAAGTCGGCTCGCAGCACCGCGTCGAGCGCCAGCATCGCCCCGACGTTGTGCGCCAGGCTCACGCAACCGGTTCGCATCGCCTCCTGGTGGGCGTGGTGCAGCCCGTCCAGGTCGGCCTCGGCGAGCCAGGCGTTGCTGCCCAGGCCGATCAGCCCGTGGTTGTGCCAGCTCACCTGGCGGCTCTCGGCGGCCATCCGCAGCGTGCGGCGGAAGCACCGGTCGGATTCGGCCAGGGAGCGCCCACGGGTCGCGAAACCCATCGCGTACCAGGCCTGGCAGGCCAGTGCGTGGTCACCGCGCTGTTCCGCGCCCTCGATCGCCCGGCGGGCCAGGTGCTCGCTGCGGCCGATCCGCCCCTGCTCCGCCGTCGACACCGTCAGGTAGGCCTCGACCACGTCGATGCCCGCGGTGTCCCGCGCACCCGCCCCCTCGGGAAGCAGCTCCCGGGCCGCGCGGACCTGTTCCAGTCCCACGTCCCACCGCCCGGCCACCTGCGCCGCCCAGGCCAGCCGCACGTGCAGCTCGACCCGGCGTCCCGGATCGGCCTCGACATCGGCCCGGCGCAGTTGCTGCGCCACCTCGGTGGCCCGCTCGAGCCGGCCGTCGTCCGCCAGGGCGAGCAGCAGGGTCTCCAGCAACTCCCGTCGCACGCCCGCCGGTACGGCGTCGTCAGGCAGGTGGAGGCCCGATCCGTCGACGGACCCCAGCGCCGACCGGGCTTCGTGCAGCACCGCGATCGCCGTTCCGGGCCCGTGGCCGGCCAGGGCACGGCGGGCCACCTCCAGGTAGCGGACGGCGGCGGTCCGGCGGTCCCCCGCCTGCCCGTGCAGCCGCGCGGCCAGCAGGCACCACGTGCCGGGAAGGCTCGGGTCGAGCTCGTTCATGGCCGCCACGGCCCGGGCGGCGAGCTCGGCCCGGTCGGCCGGCGTGAGCCGGTCGAGCAACGCCTCCTGGGTCAACGGATGTTCGAAGGCGTACCAGTCGGGCCCACGCTCGTCGTCCGGCACCAGCAGGCCGTCGACGACGGCGGAGCGCAGCGAGCCGGCGGCCTCGCGGTCGTCCGGCGCGGCGCAGCGCCGCACCACCGACAGCGGGAAGCTGCGGCCCAGCACCGCGGCGGCCGACAGCAGCCGGAGCGTCTGCGCTCCGAGCCGCTCCGCCCGCTGCTCGACCGCCCGGACCAGGGTGAACGGGATGGCCGCACGGCTGGTGCCGTGCAGCCGCCAGCGGTCCTCGGTGCGGACGAGTCGGCCCTCGACGCGCATGCCGCGGATCAACTCGACGGCGGTGAACGGGATTCCGCTGCTGTCGGCGAGCACCCGGTCGGACACCGCCACAGGCAGTTCGTCCGGCGGGCAGCCGAGACAGCTCGCGGTCAGCGCGTGCACCTGCGCGGCACCGAGCCGGCCGAGTCTCAACAGGCCGGCTTCCCCGCGCTGGGCCAGCGTGTCCGCGAGCGAGTGGGCGGCGCCCGGCGTGTCCCGCAGGGTCGCGACGACGGCGACCGGCAGCAGGGCCAGGTTGGCCGCCAGGTACTCCAGGACCGCCAGCGTCTCGAGGTCCGCGTCGTGCAGGTCGTCGATGACGAGCAGGCAGCCGCGCTCCCGTCCGCAGGCGGCGGCCAGCCGGACCACGGCCTCGGCCAGCACGATCGGCGACCGGTCACAGGCGTCCCCGATCGCCCACTCGGGTACCAGACGGCCGAGCACGGGCAGGTACGGTCCGAGCGCGTCGGTGGGCGGCGCGCCACCGGCCCGGGCGAGTGACAGCAGTGCCTCGGTGAGCGACCGGTACGGCACGGCCGGGCCGGTGGCGATGCAGCGGCCCTTGAGAACGGTCATCCCGGCCTCCCGGGCCAGCGTGATCGCCTCGCAGGCCAGCCTGGTCTTCCCGATCCCCGGCTCTCCGGTCACGCACACCGTGCCGCCCCGCGACATCCGCGCGTCCTGCAGTGCGCGGTCCAGCAGGGCGAGTTCGTCCTCGCGTCCGACGAGTCCACTGGATCTGTCCACGCGCGGTTCCGTCATCGTGCTCCCCTCCGGTCTGGTGATCCGATCAAGGGGGACCCTATGCCGACTCGTCGTCGCCGTTGAGGGCCTCCTCCAGCCACGTCACGACCGTCTCGGCGGCCTCGTCCGGCCCCGGCATGGCAGGCCCGACGCCGTTCTCCTTCTGCCACAGCAGGAACATCTCGCGCTCGGTCGGCTCGACCACGATGTGGCCGTCGGCGCGCAGCGTACTGACGTGACGTCGGGTCGCGGGCTTGCGCCACATCGAGCCGTTCATGTTCGGGAAGAACAGTGCGGGCCGCTCGTGGGCCAGCAGTACCGTCTGGGCCGGCGTGGCGGCCAGCCCGAGTGCCGCCGCGGCCAGGGTGTTGGCGGTGGCGGGCAGCACCACCAGGCCGAGCGAGCGGTGCGCGAACTCGGTGGGGTTGAGGGTCGGGTCGTCGGCGACGTACACCTCGTCCGCGTGCCAGGCCAGTACCTGGGGCTGGACGAAGCGCGCGGCGCTCGCGGTCAGCAGGACCCGCAACGGCAGGTCGATCTCCTGGCGGAGGAAGACGAGGTAGTTCGGCAGGTCCTTGGCCACGATCGAGCCACAGGCGATCACGGAGAGGGCGTCATTTCGCATGGCATGGATGGTGTCCGAGCCCGGCCGCCCAGGTATGGGGGTCGGGCCCCCGTTTTCCGTCCCGGCTCCCGGCAGGAAGACGGGGACGGACTACCCATGTCCGCCCACCGGGCGCCGTGCCATCGTCTGACTCGCCGATCCGCCACCAGGGCGGGCGGCGCCAACCCGCCTCTTCATCAAGGGAGTCGAACCATGAAGAAGATCACTGTGCGCAAGACCGGTTCCATCAAGCTCACCTCGCCGGCGTCCTACATCCTCACGGTCTGCTGACCCGGTGACACCCCCGGGCCTGCGTGCAGCACAGCACGCAGGCCCGGGTTCGTCCCGCCGCACCCGCCCGAGCGGGCCGCCCCCGTCCGAGAGGCCCGCACCCCTCCGAGGGAGAGATCATGGCGACCGCCGACCTCGCGTTCCATCCGCTCACCTTCGTCACCGAACGCGACGGCACGCTGGTGGGCCGGCCCGACACCGGGTCCTTCGCGCTGCTCCCGGAGGACGGCGCGGCGCTGCTGCGACGCCTGGCCGACGGCATGCCGCTCGCCGAGGCCGCCGCCTGGTACGACGCGACCTACGGAGAGCCCGTCGACCTGGCCGACTTCGTCGAGACCATGCGCGATCTCGGCTTCGTCCGCGAGCCCGGCGCCGCCGCCGAGCCCGTGCCCGTACGCCTCCAGGCCTGGGGACGTGCCATGTTCTCGCCGCTCGCCTGGAGCTGCTACGCGCTGATCACCGCACTGGCGATCGCGGCGATGATCTACGAGCCCCGACTGCAGCCGCACACCCGGAACCTGTTCTTCGTCCCGTCCCTGGTCGCGGTGGAGGTGACCCTCGCCGTGCTGCAGATGCCGCTCATGCTCTGGCACGAGGGCTGGCACGTCCTGGCCGGCCGCAGGCTCGGCCTGCCCACCGGCCTGGGCATCGGGCGGCGGCTCTACTTCGTGGTCTTCGAGACCCGGCTCGACGCGCTGTTCGGTGTGCGGCCCGCGCAGCGCTACCTGCCCTTCCTGGCCGGGATGCTCGGCGAGGTCGTGCTCTTCGGCGCGCTCACCCTCGCGGCGGCGGCCGACCTCGCGACCGGACCGTCCTGGGCCGGGCGGTTCGCCCTCGCCGTGGCGTACGTGATCCTGCCCCGGCTGGCCTGGCAGTTCCTGATCTTCCTGCGCACCGACCTCTACTACGTCCTCGCCACGGCCCTGGGCTGCGCCGACCTGCACGAGGTGGGTTCGGCCTATCTGCGCCACCGTCTGGGGCGGGGCGGCTGGGCGGAGGACCGCTGGACGGCGCGGGAGCGGGCGCTGGCCCCCTGGTACGCCCTGCTGACCGCGATCGGCACCGCCGTCCTGCTGGTCGCCGCCGTGTTCACCGTCGTCCTGCCGGCCGTGACGTTCGCCCAGCGACTCGCCGACGGCATCGCGCACCGCTCGCTGGGCGACGGCCGGCTCTGGGATGCCGCCGTCGCCCTGCTCGTCATCGTCGTCCAGGTCGTCGTGCTGCCCCTGCTGGTCGGCCGCCGGCAACGCCGCGCCGCCGCGTGACCGGCCCGCGCACTCACGAAAGGAAAACCCGTGACCTCCCACACCTGGCGCGTCCAGCCCGAAGGCACCGCGCACGACGACCGGTACGACGCCCGAGCCGACTGCCACCGGCGGCTGCGCGGACCGTACACCGGTCTGGGCACCCTGCTGCGCGCCCTGGTGCCGGATGCGCACCGGGCCCGCCCGGAGCTCGTGGCGCGCCACGCCGTCGAGATCCTGTCCGCCGCTCCGGAACTCAAGGACCTGATCGGCGCCGGACCGCAGACCCTCACCTCGCTGGCCGTGCCCAACGAGCGCACCCGCCTCTACCCGGCGAAGCGCACCCGCCGTCTCGCCCACGGCATCATCGAGTTCCTGCACGGCCACGCCCGCGAGCGCGGCCACGCGCTGGCCCTGCGCTTCGACCGGGTCGACGAGGCCGATCACACCGACCAGGAGTTCCTCGCCATCCTGCTGCGCCGGGCCCTGCCGGACCTGGTGACGGTCACCGTGCACACCGGCGGCGCCGACCTGATCCCCGAACTCACCACGGCTCTCGCCGCCCATGCCACCCACACCATCGCCCAACGTCCCGACGAGCACGAAAACCTGACGGATCATCACAAACTGGCCCTGGCCTACGTCGAGTCCGACGGCACCTCCCCCGACCCCGCCGAACAGGCCGCCTACCGCCATGTCGACGCCGCCGAGCGGGCCCGACTGCACGACCAGCGGGCGGCCGAGCTGCGCCGCAGCGGGGACTGGAGCCTGTGTCTCGGGGCGATCCCCTATCACCTGGAGCACGGCAGCGACCGGGAAGCGGCCGCCGACGCGTTCCTCGAAGCCGCCGAGTACCTGGTCTCGATGGGCTTCTACCACTCGCTGCTCGACGTGGCCGGACGTGGCACGGCCCTGATGGACCCGGCCGAGGAGCCCCGGAAGTACTGGATGCTGGGCACCAAGGTCACCACCGCACTGTCGATCCTCGGCCGGCCGGAGGAGGCCGAACGGCGCTACATCGAGCTGCGCGCCATGTTCGACCAGCCGATGCTGCACATCTTCTCCGGCTACGCCCTCGCCATGCTCTACACGCGCTACTACCCGGCCGAGCACAAGGACCACCAGCTGGCCAAGGCCCACCTGAACAACGTGCTCGCGATGGCCTCCCTGCTGCCGGACCACGACCAGCGCGTCTTCCAGTCGGTCTTCAACCGCAACGGCCTGGCCCTGGTGGAGCTCCAGCTGGGCAACCCGACCGAGGCGCTGCGCCTGGTCAGCACCGGTCTGGCCGACATCGACCGCGAACTCCCCGCCGAGAAGCACCGCCTGCACCGCTCCGTGCTGGTGCACAACCGGGGCCGGGTGTACACCGTGCTCGGCCGGCTGGAGGAGGCGCTGGCCGACATCGACACCGTCATCGAGCTGGATCCCAACTACCCGGACTACTACTTCGACCGGGCCGACCTGCGGCGCCGGATGGGCGACCTGCCCGGCGCGCTGGCCGACTACAGCGAGTCGATCACCTTCGCCGCGCCGTTCTGGGAGATGCACTACAACCGGGCCGACCTGCGCCTGGAACTGGGCGACCTGGCGGGCGCGATCGCGGACCTGGGGTACGTGCTCGAACTGGAACCCGAGGAGCTGGACGCCCGGATCAACCTCGCCAGCCTGCTGCGGGAGCAGGGCGATGCGGCGGGCTCGCTGGCCCAGGTCGAGGAGGGGCTGCGCCACCATCCGGGCGACGCCCGCCTGCTGTGCGCCCGGGGGCTGCTGGCGCTGGACGCGGGCGCCGACCAGGCGGCGCTGCGCGACTTCGACCTGGCGCTGAACGCCGAGCCGGACCTGGTGAGCGCGCTGGCCAACCGCGCGGCCCTGGTCCTGGAGACGGGCGACCACCGCACCGCCGTCGCGGATCTCACCCGGGCGCTGGCGATCGAGGCCGACAATCCGGACCTGCTCTACAACCGTGGTTACGTCCACCAGAGCGCCGGTGACTGGGAGTCGGCCCGCCGCGACTACACCGCCGCACTGATGCTGCCCGGCGCCGACCGAGCCGACCTGCTGCGACAGCGCGCCGAATGCCACCTCGCACTGGGGGATCCGACGGCCCATCAGGCCGACCTGGCGGCGGCCGAGTCGGCTGCGAGCTCGCCGAACGCGGTCGCGGATCCGGTGAGGGTGTCGTGACGGCCGGGCCGGATCCCGGCACCGTGGCCGGTCCGATGACGCCCCGGCCGGAGACCCCGGCCGTCACCGGACCGGCCCTGCGGAGCGTCATGCGCCGCTGGGCCACGGGGGTCGCCCTGGTCACCGCCACGGCCCAGGGCCGGCCGACCGGTTGCACGGCGAGCTCCTTCACCTCGGTCTCGCTCAGCCCGCCGCTCGTGCTGGTGTCGCTGTACCGGAGCAGCCGCACCCTGGCCGCGATCACCAGCCAGGGTGCCTTCGGCATCAATCTGCTCGGCCGCCATCACCAGGACCTGGCCGACCGGTTCGCCACCGCACCGGCCGAACAGCGGTTCACCGGCATCGGCCACCGGCTGGTCCGGGACGTCCCGGTGATCGACGAGGCGATGGCGGCCCTGGTGTGCCGGGTCGAGCACACCGTCGCCGCCGCCGACCACCTGCTCGTGCTGGGGCAGCCCATGTGGTGCGACCAGAACGGCGCCCCCGACCCCCTGGTGCACTTCGGAAGCCACTACCAGTGTCTGGCCGTGGGATCGACACGTACGTGATCCGGCGCGGGCGGGCTGTCCCCCGCGCCGCTCCCCACGTCCCCTGAATTCGTCCTCCCCAGCCGACTGGCGACCAGTCAGGGATGCACCGGACGCACTGACCCCACCAGGGGGTACCGGCACCTCAGAGCACGTCCTCATCGCCCCCGTCGGCGTCGTGCAGCGTCTCGCCGAACCGCTCCAGCGCCTCCACCGGCCCGCAGCCGAAGGCGCGGCCGATGTACTCCCAGGTCATCAGGTTGCTGCGGGCCTTGCGGCCGGCCAGCAGCGCGGTCGAACCGGCGGCGCGCTCGAACCGGGCGGCCGCACGGGCGGCGGCGTACGGGCGGCTCGCCATCAGGTCGCAGATCCGGTCCACCAGCGCCGCGACCAGCTCCTCGACCTCGCGCGGCACCACGCCCTCGGCCAGGTCGACGTGCCACTCCCAGTCCGCGAACGGCCCGGTGGCCTCGCCCACCGCCTCGGTGGCCTCGTCGTCGCCGAAGTCCAGCAGGTGCACCCGCTCACCCCGCCAGCCGCAGCTGCAACCACTGCGCACCGCGGCGGCCCGAGGGCCGTCCGCACCGTTGTAGAGCCACCAGGTGGTGCGCCCGTCCGGCAACGGCGCCGGCTCGCTGCCGTCCGCCAACACCGCCGCCGGGAAACCCTGGTGGCGCCCGCTCTCGTCAAACCATGGCATGCCGTGTCCCTCACGTCCCTGGAGTACGGAACCAGGGTTCTCGGCCCGTGACGCAGTGTCAAGGTTTCGCGACAGCCCGTGCGACCCGCGACTCAAGGGGGCGCGCGAGAGACACACCAGCCGCCGCGGGAGACGAATCAGAGAATACGCCAGCAAACCGCCCGATCCCCCAGCCCCCCGGCAAGCGCATTCCCCCAGAGGTGAACCTGACAGCGACCCGGCTGCGTGGAGACGTCTGTAGGGCCACTGCAGAGCGGCCTTACGTTCACTCAGCCACCCGGCAACGATAGGGAGACCCCATCATGAAGATCCTGTTCGCCATCCGTGACGCGTCCTTCGCCAAGAAGAGCCTGAAGGCCAGCGCTTGGTACATCTGGTACTAAACCGGCTGCCCGGTACCCCCGGTACCTGAACAGCTGATCCGCCCCCGCCCCTGCCCCCTCGCGGCCTCCGCCGAGAGATCCGGCCCGGGGCGGGGGCGGAGACCGGCCCCGGCAAAGTCTCGGAGACATCACATGGCACTCTCCCCCGCCTCCGCCCGTTCGCGAAACACCGTGCTCTCCCCCCGACTCGAGGCCCTGCTCAGGGACCATCTAGGCAAGGACGCCGTCCGGCTCGAACCCGACACGATCGGGGTCGCCGGGCCCGAGCTCACCGACCGGATCCTCGCCGCCCGGCGCGCCACCGAGATCGAACGGCCCACGTTCAAACCGCTGCACGGACGTTCGATCGCCCGCACCGAGGCGTCCTCGGTGACGCGGACGATCGGCAGCGACGTGCGCGAGGCGCTGAAGGCCCCGCTGCCGCAGAACATCGACCTGTCCGGCCCGTGGCCGCTCACCGGACACCTCTTCCTGCGCGACCTCATCCTCGGTCGGGACCCGCGCCGGCTGCGGATCCTGATGAGCCGCAATCTCGAACTGACGCCGCTGCTCACCTGGTTGGTGATCTCGGCCGGCGCCGCGCTGCCCGGTAGGCCCAAGCCCGGCGACGACCTCACCGAACTCGGCAAGCTCACCGCGAAGGCGGCCAACTACCAGGACCGACGGTACGCGATGGGCATGTACCGCCGAGCCGCCGCACCCGTCTGCTTCACCATCTCCACCCTGGTCGCGAACGCGCTCTGGCTCGGCTCGCCGTTCGACGACAGCACGCCGAACCGGAACATCATCCTCGAGTCACTGCGCCTGCTGCCGCCGTCGTGGAACATCCTGCGCCGCGCATCGCCCGAGTACCCCGCGCTCGATCCGCGGATCGGCGCGGGCGACGACATCCTCGTCCTGCCGCTGCTCTCACACCGCGACCCGGCGCTGTGGGAGGACCCGGACGAGTTCCGCCCGGAGCGCTGGGACCACCTCGACCCGGACAGCACTCCCGGCTACCTGCCGTTCGGGCACTCCTCCGAACGCTGCTGGGGCCGGCACATGGTGATGCCGCTCGCCGAACTGCTGCTGGACCGGATCCGGGAAGCCGGCCTGGTCGTCGACCCCGAGCAGCGGACCGCCAAGGTGCCACTGCTCGGCCTGCTCGGCGTCAGCGAGGTCCGCGTCCTCAAGGCACGCGATGCACACTGACCACCTGCACACCGAACGCGGTCATGCCCAACAGGACGCTACCGACCCGGAGTTCGCCGGCAGTCGGTTCTACGCCGACCCCCACGCCGCGTACCGCCGCTGGCGCACCGAGGGCGGCGCCCGCAAGGTCCGGTTCGGCGGCGCGGCCGGACTCGAAGGCTGGGTCGTCACGGGCCACGCCGAGTGCCGGACCGCCCTCGCCGACCCCCGGCTGAGCAAGAAGGCCGTCACCGAGGCGTTCGCCCGACACGTCGGGAACTCCGAGGACGGCCCGGGCCGCGACCTGATGACACATATGCTCAACTCCGACCCCCCGGAGCACACCCGACTTCGCAAGCTGGTCCAACAGGCCTACACCGGGCGGAAGGTGGCGACCCTGCGACCGATGGTCGAGCGCCACGTCGGCGCACTGCTGGACCAGCTGGACGGGCGCGACTCGGCCGAGCTGATCAGCGAGTTCGCCCTGCCGCTGCCACTCGCGGTGGTCTTCGAGCTGTTCGGCGCGCCGCAGGCCGAACGGGAGAACCTCCGAGTCCGGGGCAACGCGGTCGACACCGGCCCGGAGGACGACGGCGGGGCGGACGGCGAGGTCTCGGTGGAGACCGCCGAAGGCATGGCGGACTACCTGCGCGCCCTCGTCGACCACAAGCGCACCCACCCGGGCGACGACCTGATCTCCGAACTGCTCGCCGCCCAGGCGGACGGCGACCGGCTGACCGAGGCCGAGATCACCTCGATGGCGTTCCTGCTCGCGATCGCCGGCCACCAGACCACCGTCAACCTGATCGCGAACGGCATCCACGCGCTGCTCGGCCACACCGGGCAACTCGCGGCGCTGCGCGCGAATCCGGAGCTGCTTCCCGGCGCGATCGAGGAAGTCCTGCGCTACGAGAGCCCGTTCAGCGTCGCCTCGCTACGCCGCACGACCGAGCCGGTGACCATCGCGGGCACCACGATCCCGGCCGGCGAGTTCGTCCAGATCGCGCTGCTCGCCGCCAACCGCGACCCGGCCGTCTTCGCCGACCCCGACCGCTTCGACATCACCCGACCGGACGCCACCCGACACCTCGCGTTCGGCCACGGCATCCACCACTGCCTCGGCGCACAGCTGGGCCGGCTCCAGGCCGAGGTCGCGTTCAGCGAACTCCTGCGCCGTTTCCCGGCCCTGCGCCTGGCCGAACCGGCCGCGGCCGCGCAGTGGCAGGAGAACCCGAGGCACCGGGGACTGCTCAGCCTGCGGGTGCTGCTGCGCTGACGACGGCGGGCGGGTACCGCTGCCGGCCACCCCCGCCCTCGCCACCCGCGTCGAGCGCGCCGACTCCCGTCCGGAGCGCCGGTCCGGCCACGCACCCGCGACCGTGGCCTACGACCTGGAAGGTTGACCACCCTACCCGGCGACCACGCCTGCCACCTCGAGAACCCGGACGAGTTCCTCGCCGCGCTGGAGCGACACCTGACAGTGAGCCGACGTCGATCGCCGCGCGGAGCCGAGGAACCGACGAACACCACCGGCAGCACCTGACTCGCGGCCGGCTCGGCATCGGTCCTCGCGCCGAGGCCGCTGCCGAGGACCGGACCCCTGTTTACCCGGGCATGCCGTCGATCCGCCGCTGGCGGGTCCGGCCGCAACTCCCCCACGAGCGCAACCGGACCCCCTACCGGCGGCCGGGCCTGGACGCGACTCCCCCCACGGAGCAGCGATTGAGCCCGAACCCCTTCACCAGCGACACGCAGCGTACATGCCACATCCACTCAGCGCTACCGCACGGGGGTGCTGCCCCGGACACCCGTTCTGTCCTCACCCGCGGCTTCGGAACGGTGACTTGGCGCGACGCACCGGACGATCCGACCCCGATCCGTGTCGCCGGCGCCGGCTTCCGCGCCGCTCGTCGGTCCCGGCCCGTGAGCGCTACATCATCATGTCGCTCGGGGTGAGTCCTGGCAGCAGCCAGCTCTGGAACGGCGCCAGCACGGCGAGCACGAGGAACGCCACCCCACTGACCCGGGCCAGAAGCGGCCCGCGGCGCCACAGCTTCTCCAGGAAGATCACCACCGCGATCCCCGCCATCGCCGCCACGTTCATCACTCCGAGCGGCACCAGCACCACCATCAGCGCCCAGCAGCAGCCCAGGCAGTACCCGCCGTGGTGCAGCCCGACCCGCAGGTCCCGCAGCCGTGGCCGATAGCCCGCGTAGCGCATCAGTTGGGCCATCGGGCTGCGGCAGTGCCGTAGGCACACGTACTTCAGCGGGCCGAACTGGTACAGCCCGGCCAGTGCGAACGCCGTCGCGCCGATCCACCTCCCGGCGTCCGGGTCACGTTCCACCAGGTGGCCGGTGAGCGCCAGCCCGCCGTACGCCAGCAGCCCGAAGGCCGTCCACACCAGCAGGTAGCCGCCCAGGAACTCCGTCGTGCGCGCCGCCCGGGCGGCGCCGCTCGACTGCCGGCCGATGCCACGGGCCCACGTCACCGCCACGGGCGCGACCGACGGCAGCATCATCGCGGCCATCATCGCCAGCCACAGCACCAGGAACAGCGGCAACGCCATCCCCATCGTTCCCGGCTCGACCCCCATGTCCCGGGCCTGGCCGACCGTGAACACCCAGGCCAGCGCCGCGATCACCACGATCAGGGCCCACGCCACGGCCAGATCCCTCGCAGGCATCAGCACCCCGGTCCGCAGTGGCTGCCTCTCCACGGTGACGGTACGCATGCTGCTCTCCTGCCTGGTCCTTCCAGGAGAGCACACGCGCGCCGACGACAAAACCCGGTCGCGGTCCCGCACGGGGATTCCGCGCCTCGCAGAAAAGGCGCACGCTGGAGATGAGGCCGCTCCGCCGACGCGACCTGTCGGAGTTCGCGCGGGACAGCCCCGCCGCTCCCGGAAACCAAGCGACAGCGGGGGGTGAGGAGGTCGGTGAGATGACCGACGCAACCACCAGCCCGGCCTGGCACCTGGTCGGCGACTGGTTCGACACCTGCAAGTGCGCCATTCCCTGCCCCTGCACCTTCGCCCAACCCCCGACCGAGGGCGACTGCGACGGTGTGCTCGTCTGGCACATCCGCGAGGGCCGGTACGGGGACGTCCCGC
Source organism: Kitasatospora sp. NPDC058444 (assembly GCF_042721415.1). NCBI lineage: Bacteria > Bacillati > Actinomycetota > Actinomycetes > Kitasatosporales > Streptomycetaceae > Kitasatospora > Kitasatospora sp. NPDC058444. The sequence goes on from NZ_JBHXLL010000012.1 coordinate 94,906, forward strand.
TCGACGGGTTGAACTTCGTGATGCTCGGGTCCTTCACCGGCAACATCTGGGCGGGTGCCGCCACGGACTCGCGTGCCGCGTTCTTCATCGACGAACGGGCCGACGAACGGCAACGCGCCGCACTCGGCACGATCTTCAGCGGCCAGGTCGGCGGGTGGCCGAAGCAGTTCAGCGAGCTCACCACGACCGAGGTGCGCGGCATGGACGCCGCCCCCATCACCGTCGAGATCGACGACGACCTCGGCGCCTGGAGCGTCGAGATCCCCGGCCGGGTCACCGCCCGGGCCGAAGCCCTCACCGGCCCCACCACCCCCGAGGGCGGACGCGTGCAGGTCCACAACGCTCCGGGCGCCGAGGTCGGGCCGGGACAGATCGCCACCTGGGGCCGCGCCACCACCGACCGCGCCGACGCATTCGGCTTCAGTTGGGACCGCAGCGGCAGATCCAGCAAGCATTTCCCGTTCGACTGGAGCGGCCCTGACTGAAACTGCCGTCCGCACGGCCTTGCCGCCGACCAGGACGATTGTCTAGAACTCTCACCGCCAGCCAGGACGGGCGTTCCGGCTGGCGGTGAATGCTGTGCGGCCGTGTGGCGACCGGGGGCACAGGCACATGGGGGCAGATCATCGCTGCCGCGAACCGGCTGCTCCACGCCATGCGGCCGACTTCGTCATCCGCTCACAGGTGGAGGCGGAGCGGTCGGCCTTCACACCACCCCGCTGAACACGGTCGTCCCCGTGGCTACGGCCCGGTGCGCCGGCGTTGACGTGACGCCAGTGCCAGGGTCGTGAGCGACAGCAGGACCACCAGCGCCGCGTATCCGCCGGCGGTACGGTGCTGGCCGAACCGGCTGGTGAGCGCACCAGCCGCGACGGCGGGCAGGCTGAAGGCCGGATATCCGACGACCGACAGGGCGGCAAGGACCGCAGCCCGTTCCTCGGGTGGCGGCCGGCGGGCCGACCGTGCGGACCAGCCCTCCTCCGCCGGCTCGACGGCCTCCTCCTACGGCCATCGGGTCCGACGACGCGAGCGACCAGGGGGTTCCGCGAGCGTGGGGCCGACGGCGGTGTGCAGGGGAAGCTGACGACGTACACCGGATCCCGCCGGGTGGAGCGGGTGCTACCCGCCGTCTGACCTGGCCATCGGCGGTACGTGCCCGCACGGCCTTGACTCGGCGGGGCGCGGCGCGCAGGCTGAAGATACAACGTAAATGTGGCATGTAAGTGTTGCCTCGACGTTTACAAGGCTCATGGGAGGCTTCCATGACTGCCGAGACGATCGACATTGCCGGGCGCCCGCCGCGGGCGGCCGCCCAGGGCCCATGGACACGGCAGTGAGCCACGGACCGGGCGCCGTCGAGGCCGTCGTCGAGCTGCGCGCCGACGGCGGGACGCGGCTCGACGCCCTGCGGGAGTGGTGCGCCGGGCGCGGGCTCTCGGTGCTGCCGATGGCGGCCGGTGCGCTGGTCACGGGCCCGGCGGCGCGGTTCCGGGAGGCGTTCGGGCACGGTCCGGTCGACGCCTCGGGCGCGGAGGCGCTGCCCGTCCCGGACGGACTCCGGGAGGCCGTGCGGTCCGTCACCGTGCTGCCGGTGCCCGAACCCCATTCCCCTGATGACTGACGACAGCTTCTCCCGGGCACCCCGAGGCCCGGTTCATCCCCCGAGGAGTCATGATGCTTCCCACGACAATGCAGAACGGGCAGTCTCCTCCCGACCTGGTGTTCGGCTACGTGTCGGCGCGGTCGGAGGGCGGAACGCCGATGACCGAGGCGACCGACCTGAGCTCGGCCGCACCGTACCGAGCCAGTGAGGACGTCCGGGCCCGGGCCAAGGAGCGGGCGGAGGCGGTCGGGCTCACCGTCAGCGCCGAGAGCCGGCTGGGCTTCACGGTCTACGGATCGCCGGCGGCCTACGAGCAGTTGACCGGTGGCCGGGTCGCCTCGTACGAGGCCCTCCAGCGCGTGTCGGTCGGGCGTCGCCGCTACGTGACGCACCTCGACCTGGTCGGCCCAGGCCAGCCGGAGGCCCGAGGTGTGGGGGCCGCGCCGGACGCCGACGACATCGAGGCCGTCGTGCTCGAACAGCCGCGTTCCTGCTACCACTTGTCGCCGAGCCCGCAGCCACCGAACGTGAGCAAGTACCACCTGCGGCTCCCCGGCGACGTGTCCATGCTGCTCGGTGCCACCGCTGCGCACGCACAGGGCGCGGTGGGCGCGGGCGTGGACGTCGCCATGGTGGACACCGGACACTACGCGCACCCCTTCTTCACCCTGCAGGGCTACGACGTCGATCCCGTCGTCGCCGTGGTGCCGGGCACCAGCCCCGCCAAGGACCCGATCGGGCACGGGACGGGCGAGTCGGCCAACATCTTCGCCGTGGCCCCCGGTGCGAAGCTGAAGTTCTTCCGGGCCAGCGACGACAGCGGCAACCTGACCAGCGCGGTGGCGGGGTTCCTCAAGGCGAAGGCCGCCCATCCGAAGGTGCTCACCAACTCCTGGGGCGGCGACCTCGAATTCCCGCCCCTGTCCCCGCACCCGCCCGCGGCGTCCCGGGTCTGGATCCTCGAGATCAAGGACGCGGTGGAGAAGGGCATCGTGGTGGTGTTCTCGGCCGGCAACGGCCACTTCTCGGTCGAGCCGCAGGTCCCCGGGGTCATCGCGGCCGGCGGCGTGTTCGTCGGTCCCGGTCTCGGCCTCCAGGCCTCCGACTACGCGAGCGGATACGCCAGTCCGTGGTTCCCCGGCGAAATCGTGCCGACGGTCTGCGGGCTGGTGGGGATGCTGCCGCGGGCCCAGTACCTGATGCTCCCCGTGCAGCCGGGCTGCGAGCTCGACGTGGAGGAGAGCCAGCCGAGCGACGGGCAGATGCCCGACACGCCCGACGGCACGACCTTCGACGACGCCTGGGCGCTGTTCTCGGGCACCTCGGCGGCCGCCCCGCAGATCGCCGGCGCAGCCGCCGTACTGCTCGGTCAGAACGGCCGGCCGAACATGACGGTCGAGCAGGTGACGGAGGCGCTCGTGAAGACCGCCACCGACGTCACCACCGGCCACAACCACCTCCGGTTCAACAATCCGGCCGGGCCGGGCCCGGACGAGGCCACCGGGCCGGGACTCGCCAACGTGAGCGCGGCCCTGGCGTTCGCGAAGGCCCACTTCTGAGGAGACCCGCTGCTGAGGAGGCCGACGTCTGAGGAGGCCCGCTCTGACCGGACGTGCACGAGTGCTTCCGGGACACCTTGAGGTCCGCGCGGCTCGCGGCGCGGACCTCACCCATGTCAGCGACACGGAGTCACCGATCGTCGGCGCCGGACAGCCGCGTCCTCCGGTGGGAACGGCCGCGCGGGGTGGTCCGGCGGTCGGCTTGTCAGTGGGCCTCGCTACTGTTCCTCACCAGATCAACCGTTCGAGGAGAGGGGCGGAGCTGTGCGGCGCTGGGAGTTCGTCGAGGGCGGCTCGGACAAGTTCTGGGAGGCCGCGGTCGACGGTGCCGTGGTGACCGTGCGCTACGGGCGGTCCGGCACCGCCGGGCGGGAGCAGAGCAAGGAGTTCCCGACTCCGGAGGCCGCGCGGGCGCACTTCGTCAAGACGGCCGCGGAGAAGGAGCGCAAGGGCTACCGCGAGACCACGGCCGGCGCGGCGCCCGTCTCGCCGCCCGCCACGCGGCCCGACTCGCAGCCCGTCCCGCTGCCTGTCTCGCTGCCCGTGCCGCGCCCCGGCGCGGTGCCGCCGCCGATCGCCGCCGCCGAGCCGCTGGACGCCCCGGTCGACGAGGACGCCTTCGTCCTGCCGGAGGCCTGGCGGAGGTCCCTGATCCCCCGCCGGGGCGGCGCCTCCCGCCCACCGTCCGCCGCGGTGAAGAACGCGGTGGACGGGTACCACGCCTCGCTGAGGCAGATGCTGGACGGCTGGCTGGAGCAGTCGCTCAGCGCGGACGGCAGCGACGCGGACCTGGTGGCCGCCGCTCGCGCTCACCACTCCGGCAGTCGGAACCCGGTCGGTGCGGCGGTGCTGGCCGCGGCGTACGCGGTCTCCGCCGACAACCGGATCCGGACGGCCGTGGACGCCTGGGTGGCGGAGTTCGGCCTGCCGTTCGCGGCCAGGGCGACCGTCGAGCTGTTCACGGTGGCCCTCGAGTCCGACCGGCGCAACTCCCGCGCCGCCAGCCTGTCCATCCGGCACGCGGGCGTCCGGACGACCGGGGTGTACCGCCCCGCCGCGGACCGGGTCCGGTCGCTGCTGGCGGCGTGCGACGAGGAGACCCACCGCGCGGCGGTCGAGGCCCTGGCCGGGTGCCGGACCGACCTGTCCCGCCTGCTGGTGGCGGCGTACCTGGTGCCGTCCGAGTCCGCCTGGGCCGAGGAGTGCGTGGAGTCGGCCGCGCGGCTGGGCCACGCCGAGTGGTCGATGCTGCTGTGCTCGCTCTCCTCCGCCGAGCCGCTGGAGAAGCTCCCCCAGCCGCCGAGCCTGGGCTGGGACGGCTGGTCCGCCGAGATCATCGCGACCGTGGCGGAGGGTCTCGGGGGCGGTGCCGCGCCGCTGCTGCTGCACGCCCTGGCCAACGACTACCTCTACAGCGACAAGCAGAAGCAGCTGCTGAACGCGATCGCCGAGCTTCCCTCCGACGAGGGTTTTCGGGGGCTGCTGGCCCACCAGGAGAACGGCAAGGCGGCCCGGGGAGCCCTGGTGGCGGCCATGCGTCGTTTCCCCCGGCGTGCTCTGCGCCTCCTCGCGGAGGCCGCGGAGGCCGCGGCGGGCGCGGCGGGCGCGGCGGGCACGGCGGCCCCCGCGGCCGCGCCGGCGTCCGCCGATCCGGCCGCGCAGCGGCTCGCCCGTCAGCTCCTCACCGCCCACGTCGCCGCCCACCGCGCGACCGCGCTCGAGCTGCTGCCGGAGCTGTCGCCGGAGCAGGCGGCCCTGGTCGAGCCGCTCACCGACCTGGGAGACCGGGTGCCGGAGGTCCCGGCCGAGTCGCTGCCGGAGCTGTTCACCAGCCCGCCGTGGACCCGGCCGCGCTCCACGGCCAAGCCCCGCGTGCTGACCGGCCTCACCGCGCCGCAGGAGCCCCGGCTGCGGTGGCTGCCGGACGAGCGGGAGGCATGGGCGGCCTCCGAGTCCTGGTACGCGCGCTGGTCGGACGGCGACTGGGAGCGGATCGCCGGCACGATGCGGGCCGTGGGCGGGCCGTCCGACGCGCATCGCCGCTCCAACCGGCACGAGGAGCTGGCGCTGTTCGCGTACGGCGACGAGCGCCTGGGCCGGCCGCTGATCGCCCAGTGGCGGGGCGACGACTACATCTGGGACGCCGTGGGCGCGCTGCGCCGGGTCGCCGCCCGCTTCGGGACGGACGCGCTCGATCCGGTCCGGGCCGCCGCACTGCAGAACCCGGCCGCGCACGCGTCCCTGCTGCTGCCGTACCTGGACGTCCGGGTGGCCGAGACGATGGCGGACTGGCTGGTGCGCCTCAAGTCGGCCGGGGACACCGCCCGTTCCTGGTTCGCCCGGCACGGCGTGGACGCGGCCCGGCTGCTGGTTCCGGCCGCGGTCGGGAAGGCCGGAGCGGCCCGGCGGGGCGCCGAGCACGCCCTGCGGCTGATCGCGGCCGCGCACGGCGCCCCGGCGGTGAGCGCGGTGGCCGGCGAGTACGGGCCGGAGGCGGCGGAGGCGGTGGGCGCGCTGCTGTCGGCCGACCCGCTGGTGAACGTGCTGCCGGCGAAGCTGCCCCAGCTCGGCGACTGGGCGGAGCCGATGATGCTGCCGCAGCTGCTGGTGCGCGGCGGCGGGGGCGCGCTGCCCGCCGACGCGGTGCGGCACGTGCTCACCATGCTCGCGCTGTCGAAGCCCGGGGCGTTCTACCCGGGCCTCGACCAGGTGGCGGAGGTGTGCGAGCCGCGGTCGTTGACGGAGTTCTGCTGGGCGGTGTTCGAGCAGTGGCGGATGGCCGGCATGCCGTCCCAGGACGGGTGGGCGCTGCACGTGCTCGGCCGGTTCGGTGACGACGAGACGGTCCGCCGGCTGACGCCGGTGCTCCGGGCGTGGCCCGGCGAGGGGGCGCACCACCGCGCGGTGGACGGCCTGGAGGTGCTGGCCACGATCGGCAGCGACGTCGCCCTGCTGCACCTGCACGGCATCGCGCAGCGGGTGAAGTTCAAGGCGCTCAAGACCCGGGCCCAGGAGAAGATCTCCGAGGTGGCGGCCGGTCTCGGCCTGTCCGGGGAGCAGCTGTCCGACCGCCTGGTCCCGGACTTCGGGCTGGACGCCGACGGCACCACCGTCGTCGACTACGGCAGCCGGACGTTCACGGTCGGCTTCGACGAGCAGCTCAGGCCGTACGTCCTCGACGCGAACGGCGCCCGCCGCAAGGACCTGCCCGCCCCGGGGGCGCGGGACGACGCCGAGCTGGCGCCTGCCGAGCGCAAGCGTTTCGCCGCGCTGAAGAAGGACGTCCGCACGGTGGCGGGGGACCAGATCCACCGTCTGGAGGAGGCGATGGTCACCCGGCGGTCGTGGACGGCGGAGGAGTTCGATCAGCTGTTCGTCGGGCATCCGCTGCTGTGGCACCTGGTGCGCCGCCTGGTGTGGCTGGCCGAGGCGGACGGCGCCACGGCGGCGTTCCGGGTCGCCGAGGACCGCACCCTGGCGGACGTCGCGGACGAGGTGTTCGTGCTGCCCGCCGGGGCGACCGTCCGGTTGGCCCACCCGCTGCTGCTCGGCGACGACCTGGCCGCCTGGTCGGAGCTGTTCGCCGACTACGAGATCCTGCAGCCGTTCCGTCAGCTCGGCCGCCCGGTGTACGCGCTGACCGACGAGGAGCGGGCGGGGCACCGTCTGACCCGCTTCGAGAACGGTCCGGTGCTGCCCACCGCCCGGCTGGTCGGCATGGAGCGGCGCGGCTGGCAGCGCGGCGAGCCGCAGGACGCGGGCGTGGAGCGCTGGCTGTCCCGCCGGGTCGGGCCCGACCGCTACGTGGTGCTCGCCCCGGAGCACGGCATCGCCGTCGGCATGCACGACGTGTATCCCGAGCAGCGGGTGGAGACGGTGTGGCTCGACGTCCGCCCGGACGACTACTGGACGCGCAACCGCACCTTCCCGACCTTCGCCGAGCTCGACCCGGTGACCGCCTCCGAGGTCATCGCCGACCTGATCGAACTGACCACGCCGTGACGGCGCACCACCCCACCGACAGCCACGCGAACCACCCCGGGAAGGCCGCCATGACCACCACCACCGAGGAGCGGCTCCAGCGGCCGCCCGCCGAGGTCCGGTACGCCGAGGAGCTGGCGGCGCTGCGCGCCGGGGACCGTGACCCGCGCCCGCCGGGCTGGGAGCTGAGCCTGCGCGCGGCCCGCCGGTTCATCGTCGGCGACGAGGCGGCCGGCATCGCCCGCAAGTTCGTCGGCGATCCGGCGCTGGTCGAGCGCGCCCTGGTGACCCTGGCCACCAACCGCGGCCTGCTGCTGGTCGGTGATCCGGGCACCGCCAAGTCGCTGCTGTCGGAGCTGATCGCGGCGGCGGTCAGCGGGACCTCCCGGCTGACCGTCCAGGGCGGCGCGGCGACCACCGAGGACCAGATCAAGTACTCGTGGAACTACGCCCTGCTGGTCTCCGAGGGCCCCTCCACCCGCTCGCTGGTGCCCGCGCCGATGCTGCGCGGCATGGCCGAGGGCCGGGTGGTCCGGTTCGAGGAGATCACCCGCTGCCCGCTGGAGGTGCAGGACTCGCTGCTGTCCCTGCTCTCCGAGCGGGTGGTGGCGATCCCCGAACTGGACGGGCCGGAGGGCATGGTCTTCGCCCAGCAGGGCTTCAACGTGATCGCCACCGCCAACACCCGCGACCGCGGGGTGAACGAGATGAGCGCGGCGCTCAAGCGCCGGTTCAACTTCGAGACGGTCTTCCCGATCCCCGACCTGAACACCGAACTGGCCCTGGTGGAGGCCGAGTCCGGGCATCTGCTGCGCCGCTCCGGGGTGGCCGCCGCACCCGACCGGGACCTGCTGGAGGTCCTCGTCACCACGTTCCGCGAGCTGCGGGCCGGTGAGGGCGGTGACCGCCTGTCCGCGGTGATGAGCACCGCGGAGGCGGTCTCGGTCGCCCACGCGGTCGGGCTGCGCGGCTGGTACCTGCGCGGCGAGGCCGGCAACGCGGCCGACCTGGTCGCCAGCCTGGCCGGCACCGCCGCCAAGGACAGTCCGGAGGACCTGGCCCGGCTGCGCCGCTACCTGGAGCAGCGCGTCCCGCGGCGGCGCGGCCCGCACTGGCGGGCCGTGCACGACGCCCGCCACCTGCTGGCCGGCTGATGCCCGCGGTCTTCCTCGGGGTCCGCCACCACTCCCCCGCCTGCGCCCGTCTGGTGGCGGACACCGTCCGGCGGCTGCGGCCCGCGTACGTGCTCGTCGAGGGGCCGGCCGACCTCAACGGCCGACTGGAGGAGCTGGCCCTCGGCCACGAGCTGCCGATCGCCGTGTTCGGCCACTACCGCGACGCCGAGCGCACCGCCACCACCTGGGCGCCGCTGTGCGACTACTCGCCCGAGTGGGTGGCGCTGCGGGAGGGCCGGGCGGCCGGCGCGGAGGTGCTCTTCGTCGACCTGCCGTCCTGGCACCCGGCGTTCGAGCTGCGCGCCAACCGGTACGCCGACGCGGAGGCCCGGTACGCCGAGGCCACCGCCCGGCTGTGCGGGCGCTTCGGCACCGGCTCGGTGGACGCCCTGTGGGACGGCCTGTTCGAGGTGGCGCCGGCGGACGGGCTCGCCGAGCGTCTGGACGCCTACTTCGACCTGGTCCGCGGCGACGCCGAGGCGGACGAGGGCGACCGGGCCCGCGAGGCGTACATGGCGGCCTGGGTCCGCGCCGTCCTGGCCGAGGCGGGGCAAGCGACCGTGCTGGTGGTCACCGGCGGATTCCACACCCCCGCGCTGCGCACCCTCGCCGCGCGGCCCGCGGAGGCGCCCGGTCGGCCCGAGCTGCCGGCGCCGCCGCCCGGCGCGGTGTCCGGCAGCTACCTGGTGCCCTACTCGTTCCGGCAGCTGGACGCCTTCGCCGGCTACCAGTCCGGCATGCCCTCGCCCGCGTACTACCAGCGGCTGTGGGAGGACGGCCCGGAGGCCGCCGCCGACCACCTGCGGCGGTCCGTGGTCTCCAGGCTGCGCGAGCGCCGCCACCTGGTCTCCACCGCCGACCTGGTCGCCGCCGCCGCGCTCACCGGCGGCCTCGCCGCCCTGCGCGGCCACCCCGTGCCGGCCCGTACCGATGTGCTCGACGGCCTGGCCGGCGCGCTGATCAAGGACGACCTGACCCAGCCGCTGCCCTGGTCGGAGCGCACCCCGCTGGCGCCCGGCAGCCACCCGGTGGTGGCCGAGATGGTCGCCGCGTGCAGCGGCTCCCGCACCGGGCGGCTGCACCCCGACACCCCGGCCCCGCCGCTGGTCCACGACACCGCCGCCCGGCTCGCCGCGATCGGGGCCACCGGCACCCGACCGCTGACCTGCGAGCTCACCACCGAGGACGGTCTGACGGCCAGCCGGACCCTGCACCGGCTGCGCGTCCTCGGCGTGCCCGGCCGCCACCGCACCGCCGGACCCGCCCACGGCGCCGACCCGGTCACCACCGAACGCTGGGAAGCCGGACCGGACACCGGCCGCGACGCCGCCCTGATCGAGGCGGGCGCGTACGGCGCCACCCTCGACGAGGCCGCCGCCACCGTCCTCGCCGAGCGGGCCCGTACCACCGGGCCCACGGACACCGGACTCGCCGCCCTGCTCTTCGACACCGTGCTGTGCGGCGCCACCGCCCTCACCGACCGCCTCCTCGGCACGCTCACCGCGACCCTCGCCCGCCACCCCGACCCGGGCGCGCTCGGGGCCGTCCTCGCCACCGCGCTCGGCCTGTGGCGGCACGACCGGATGTACGGCACCGCCCGCAGTCCGCTGCTGGCCGCCGTCCTGGACGGCGCGGTCGCCCGCGTCCTGTGGCTGGTCGAGGGCGCGCACGGCCGCTCCGGCACCGACCCGGCGCGCCTCGTGGCCCTCGCCGCCGTCCGCGACGCGCTGTGCCACGCCCCCGACCTGCTCACGGTCACCCGCGAGGACGCCGCCGCCCTCGCCCTGCGCGTCGCCCGCGACCCGCACGCCCCCGCCGACCTGCGCGGCGGTGCCTTCGGCCTCCACCTCGTCCTCGCCCCGACGGCCGGTCCCGGCCCCGCCTCCGCCGCCCGTCCCGACCTCGCCTCCGCCGCCCTGCACGCCGCCGGCGACCCCGGTGCGCTCGGCGACTGGCTGGCCGGCCTGTTCGCGCTCGCCCGGGAGGAGGTCACGGCCGACGCGGGCGACGGCTCCCTGCTCGCCGCCGTGGACTCCGTCCTCGCCGAGCTCACCGACGCCGAGTTCCTCATCGCCCTCCCCGCCCTGCGCCAGGCCTTCGCCTGGTTCCCGCCGCGCGAGCGCGAGCGGATCGCCCGCCGTCTGATCGAGCGCCGCGGGCTGCGCGGCTCCGCCCGCGCCCTGCTCCGCACCACCGCCGACCCCGTACACCTGGCCGCCGCCCGCGCCCTGGAGGAGAACGTGACCGCCCTGCTCGACCGCCACGGCCTGCGGAGCGCCGCCCGGTGACCTCGCCCGAGCCGGCCTCCTCGCCGATCCCCGCGCCGATCCCTGAGCCGCCCCCCTCGCCGATCCCCGCGCCGGCCTCCTCGCCGCCCCCCTCGCCGGCCCCCGGAACGGCGCCCGACCCCGCGCTGGAGCGCTGGCGCCTGGTCCTCGGTTCCCCCGCCGAGCCCTGGACCGGAGGCCCGAGCACCGACGGCGCCGCCCGCGACGCCGCCCTCGAATGGCTGTACGGCCGCGACGAGGACCTCGACCGCCGCGGCATCCGCGGCGCCGGCCTGGAACCGTCCCGGATCACCGCGGTCGACTGGCTGGACGACATCCACCGGCTCTTCCCCCGCGAGACGATCGAGCGCCTGGAGCGCGACGCCGTCGAGCACTACGGCATCGACGAGATCGTCACCGACCCGACCGTCCTGGGACGGGTCGAGCCGAGCCCCGCCCTGCTGCGCGCCGTGCTCCGCACCAAGCACCTGATGAACGCGCAGCTGCTCGGCCAGGCCCGCCGGATCGTCGCCGCGGTGGTCCGGCAGCTGATGGAACGCCTCACCCCGGAGCTGCGCCAGGCGTTCACCGGCGCCCGCTCCGCCCGCCCGAGCCACCGCCCGCTCGCCCGCGACTTCGACTTCCGCCGCACCGTCCGGGCCAACCTCGGCCGCTACCGTCCCGCCGAGCGGCGGATCCTGATCGAACGCCCGCACTTCCACTCCCGCACCCGCCGGCACCTGGAGCAGTGGCAGCTGATCCTGCTCGTCGACCAGTCCGGCTCCATGGTCGGCTCGGTGATCCACTCCGCGGTCACCGCGGCCTGCCTGTGGAGCCTTCCCGGCCTGAAGACCCATCTGGTCGCCTTCGACACCCAGGTGGTGGACCTCACCTCCGACGTCACCGACCCGGTGGAGCTGCTGATGCGGGTCCAGCTCGGCGGCGGCACCGACATCGCCCGTGCCGTCGACTACGCGGCCTCTCTGGTGGAGAACCCGCGGCGCACCGTCCTCGCGGTGATCAGCGACTTCTACGAGGGCGGCGACCCGTACCGGCTGCTGCGCACCGTCCGCTCGCTGACCGAGCAGGGCGCCACCGTGCTCGGCCTCGCCGCGTTGGACGAGGAAGCCGCCCCGGCGTACGACCGCGAACTGGCCGGGCGGCTCGCGGACGCCGGCGCCCACGTGGGCGCGATGACACCGGGGATGCTCGCCGGGTTCGTCGCGGAGAGGCTCGGCCGATGACCGCCGCGACGCGGGCCGATCTGCTCGCCCTGGACACCGACACGCTCGCCGCACTCGCCAATCGGGGCCTGGTGAAGCGCGCCGCCCGCGAGGTCGCCGCGGGCGACGGGCCGGTGCCCGGGCTCGACCCGGACGGCACGCTGCGCGGCACCTGCCCGGACGGCAGCTCCGTCGTCCTGCCGCCCGGCACCGGGCTGGACGGTGGCAGCTGCACCTGCGGCGCCCCTGGCGTGTGCCGCCACCGGATCGCCCTGGTCCTCGCCCACCAGCGGCACGCCGCCACCGACGCCCCCGCCCCACCGGGTTCCGACGACGCCCCCGCCACGTCCGATGCCCCCCACCCGCCCGACACCCCCGCGCCCGCCCCCGCCCCCGCCTGGTCCCCCGGCGCGTTCGACGACGAGGCGCTGACCGCCGCCGTCGGTGCCCGCGCGGTGGCCGCCGCCCGCCGGACGCTGGAGCGCGGCTACTCCGCCCGGCTGCACCACGCGCGCCCCGACGATCCGCAGCCGGTCGCCGAACTGGCCACCTGCACGGTCCGGTTCCCCGTCCCCGGCGAGCCGGGCTTCGCGGTGACCGACGCCGCGCAGGACCGCCGCGGCGAGATGATCGCCCTCGCGGTCTGGGCCTTCCGGGCCGCCGACGGCCGCCCGGCCGTCACGCTCGGCGGCCGTTCCGAGCCCGATCCGGGCATCCCGCCCGTCCTGGACGCCGCCGTCGACCTGGCCCGCGACCTGCTGCTCGACGGCACCGTGCACGCCAGTCCGGTCCTCACCGCCGCCCTCCACCGGGTGCGCGGCGAGCTCGCCGACCGTTCCCTGCACTGGCCGGCCGGCCTGGTCGCCGACCTGACCGCCCAGCTCGACGCGTACGCCGCCCGGTCCGCCGACCACCGGCCCGAGGAGCCGGCACTGCTCCTGGCCGAGCTCCACGCCCGTCACCGCGCCGCCGCCCACCCCGGCGCGTCCCGGTCGGAGGTCCTCGGTGTCCGGGAGGCCGCCGAGACCCCGCTGCGCCGGGTCCGCCTGACCGCGCTGGGCTGCCGGATCCGCGGCACCGCGACCACCCGGTCCGCCGAGGTCTACCTCGCCCACCCCGCCGCCGGGACCGTCCTGGTGCTCCGCCGCAGCTGGGACGTCCCGGCCGACGGCCGCCCGCCGACCGGGCACGCGCTGGCCGCCCGCCGGGTCACCGGCCACCGCCTCGACGCCCTCGCCACCGGCAACGTGGTCAGCGAGAGCGCGGTCCGCAGCGCCGCCCGTGAACTCCGCCTCGGCCGCGGCCGGACCGCCGCCACCACCGTCACCCCGGTCGGCGGCTCCTGGCAGGACCTGCCCGCCCCGCTGCTGCTCACCGACCTCGACGCCCACCTGCGCACCCTCCGGGGCCGGCCGCCGCAGCTGATCCGGCCCCGCGTCGCCGCCGAATCCCTGCACGTGGTGCGGCTCTCCGCCGTCGAGGGAATCCGGTACGACGCCGCCGAGCAGCGCCTGGAGGCCGCCGTCCGCGACGCCGCGGGCAACCCGGCCACCCTCGCCGCCACCCACGACCCGGCCTGCCCCGGCTCCCTCGACGCGCTCGCCGCGGCGCTCGGGTCCGGCGCCGTCACCCACGTCAGCGCCACCGTCCGACGGGCGGCCGGCCGCACCGTCCTGGAGCCCGCCGCGCTCCTCGCGGGAGGCACCGTCGTCGTCCCCGACCTCGCCCCCGGCACCGGCTCCACCGCCCTCACCCCCGCCCCACCGCCGTCGGCCGACCCCGTCGCCGCCGACCTCGCCGAGGCCCTCGCCGCCCTCGCCGACACCGCCCACCGGGGCCTGCGCCACCCGGACGGCCCCACCCTCACCCGCCTGGACCGCACCGCCACCCGGCTGCACCGAAGCGGCCTGACCACCACCGCCGACCTCCTGCGCACCCTCGCCCACGCCCTGCGCACCGGCGACCCGGACACCGCCGCCCGCACCTGGTCGGACGCGGCCGTCCGAGTCGCCGTCACCATCGAGGCCCACCACGAGACCGCCACCCACTCCTGAGCACACTCCCCGAGGACGCCACCACGCTCCCCACCGGCCACGGCCCGGCTGGTGTGCCCGCCCTGCGCAAGCCAGCCGAACCGCTGCTCAACGGCCGCACTGTCTGCTGATCCGAACCGTCCGCAGCTGGGAAGCGGGGATCGTGACGAGGCTGCCGTCCGGACGCCTGACCCGCAGCTCGCCGTCGCCGACGGTGTCCAGGAGCGTCCCGCACACCTGCGAGCCGTCGGAACGGGTGACCAGGACCAGGGGACTGGCCGGGCCGGCCGGGGTGCGTGGTCCGAACCAGATCAGGCCCACGGCTGCGAAGAGCAGCCCCAGACAGACGGCGGACCATGCCACGCCCCGGCGGAGCCGCTTGGCCGCTCGGTCGAGGTGCGTGCGCCGCTCGTCGAACCAGTGGATCAGCAGGGCGTCGTTGCCGATGTCGACCGTGACCGGCCATCCGTAGGCCACCCGGGACGTGCAGTAGACCGCCCAACCGGCGGAGCCGAGCGCCACGGCGATGGCCGCCCCCGCCAGTGCCCGCGCCCAGTCGTCCAGGCCCGTGAGGGAGTCCTTGCCGACGGCCACTCCGACGAGCCCGAACAGGCCGAAGACGGCGGTGACGCCGGCGATCCACTTCTCCGCGGAGCCGCGCACGGCGCTCTCCTCGGACGCGGTCACCTCCTGGACGGCCCGCAGCGCCGGCAGGAGCGACGCGTCGGTGCCCGCCCGCACGGGCGGGACCACATCCGGTTTGACCGCGATGGTGACCAGCCACCAGCTGCCACAGCTGCGTTCCGGAACATCGGAGTCCTTGACCGGGTGGCCCTGGTTGCAGGCGCATTCGCACATCCTGGTCATCCGCTCATGGGGCGCCAGGGGTTTCGACTCACCGGCTTGGGCGAGGGCCGTGAACGCTTCGTCGACGTCCAGAGTGGTGGTGTGGCGACAGGTCGGACACCGCCCGGTCACCCCCAACACGTGCCTGTCGACTTCGGCCCGTCTGACGGTCCAGTGCGCCAGATCATCGTCCGTGACCAGGACCTGCTTGACCTCGAATCGTGTGGTGTCCTCCGTCATGGCAACAGCGTGCGACGTCGGCCCGGTGCGTGACGGGTGCGGCTACGCCGCACGTCGTAACGGCCTCGCCCCGGCGGGCGGCGGGCCGTAGCCTGCCGGGGAAACAGGAGGCGGTATGTGCGAGGACTACTGCGGCTACTCGACCGTGGTCGGCCCGCGCTGGCAGATCGAGTGGCTGATCGAGCACTGGCAGCTGATGCGGACGGCTGAGCGGTTCGGCATCGAACCACCCCGGCTCATCGAGTTCCGCGCGGTCGGCGACGTCGGAGAGGCCGCGTTCCGGGACGACCACAGCCCCGCGATCGCGGTGGTCCGCCACGCTCCCGGGATCGGCTCGGTGGCGGCCCACCAGTTGCAGACCGAACTCATGCTCACCCGCCGCCCCCGGCTGCCCCTGAACATCGACGACGACCGGCTCGACCAGCTCGCACCCCAGCTCCTGTGGGAACCCGGCTTCAGCGTCCGGCCCGCCCATGGCGGAGTTCCGGTCCCGGACGACCCCTTCGATCCGGAAGAGCTCCAGCGGCTTCGCGACAGTGCGCCTCGGGACCTGGTCGGACCACCGGCGCTCGGGCCCCGGGTCGCCGTTCTCGACACCGGAGTCCGTGACGCCGATTCGCCCATGATCGACTTCATCGAGTGCGACGACCTCGGCATCCGGACCGTCCCGCCGGCCGACGCCCGGGGCCACGGCAGCTCCGTGGCCACGGTCATCCGCACCGTCCGCGACACCGCCCGCATCCATCCCCTGCGGGTACTGCGCGACACCGGCCCGGGCGTGTCGTACGAGGTCCTCGCCGGACTCATCTACGCCCTGTGGTCCGGCGAATACGATCTCGTCAACGCCAGCCTGACCACCCAGGCACGGACCAGGTGCATCAGCACGCTCGGCCTCAGCATCGACTACGTCGTCCGGTACGCCGCCCGCAGGCGCGGCCCGCTGCCGGTGCTGGTCGCCGCCGCGGGCAACGAGCAGCACGCCACGAGCGGCTACCCGGCCCGAGTCCCCGACGCCATCGTCGCCCTCGCTTCCGACGACTCCGGCAACCCGGCCACCTACAACTCCGATCCGCCCGCAGGCGCCCGAACCGAAATCGCCTACGGCGCGAGCGAGTCCCACCCCCTCGGCCGTCTCCCCGACGGCACGCCCCTCTACGGAACCTCCTTCGCGACCGCCGTCGTCTCCGGCGCCTACCTGCCCTGACCGCAGCCCGCCCCGGGGATGACGGGCCTGGCGTGTCCGGAAGGCCCGTCAGCGCGCCGGTTCGCGGCGGCGCACCACGTAGCCCTCCAGGACCAGGGCGTCGAGGCCGGTCGTGAGCAGGAGGTCGACGGCCTCGGCCGGGGTCTCGACGATGGGCATGCCGCGCCGGTTCAGCGAGGTGTTGATGACCATGGGCAGGCCGGTCAGCCGCCGCATCTCCTCCAGCAGCGCCCAGTAGCGCGGGTTGGTCTCCCGGGTGACGGTCTGGAGGCGGGCCGTGCCGTCGCGGTGCACCACCGCGGGGATGTCCTTGCGGAGGTCGGCGGGCACCCGCGCCACCTGGATCATGTACGGGCTGTCGAGCACGCCCTCGAAGTAGTCGCCGACGTGCGAGGCCAGGACGGAGGGGGCGAAGGGCCGGAAGTCCTCCCGGAACTTCACGTTGGCGTTGATGTGGTCCCGCAGGTGCTCCCGCCGGGGGTCGCCCAGGATGCTGCGGTGGCCGAGGGCGCGGGGGCCGAACTCCGAGGGCCCCTGGAACCAGCCCACGACCCGGCCGTCGGCGATGGCCCGGGCCGCGATCCGCGCCCGGTCGCCGACCGGGTGCGGCCCGGTCCAGGTGAGCTCGTCGGCGCGGGCGGCCAGCGCCCGGCGGACCTCGTCGTCGCCGTAGCTCCCGGCGAACCAGGTGGACCCGTCGTGCCGCACCCTGTCCTTGCCGAGGACGCTCAGCCAGCCGTGGAAGGCGCAGCCGAGGGCGATGCCGTTGTCCCCGGCGGCCGGTTGGACGTACAGCTCCCGGAAGCCGGTGCGCTCCGGGATCCGGCCGTTGCACACGGCGTTGAGGGCGACGCCGCCGGCGTAGCCGAGGGTGTCGATTCCGCTCAACTGCCGGTACTGCTCCAGGAGATGGTGGACGGCCCGCTCGGCTTCGCGCTGGACCTGGTGGGCGAGGTCGGCGTAGGCCTGGAAGTGGCGCTTGAGGTTGGTGCCGTCGCCCTTGAGGTCGGCGGGGAAGCGGTGGACCCAGTCGTAGCGGTTGAAGACGCGGTGGCCGCGCAGGTCGAACAGCGGGAAGTCGTGGGCGCCCGGGGTGCCGTAGGGCGCCAGGCCCATCAGTTTGCCCTCGGCGAAGTCGCCGCCGAAGACGAAGCGGGAGACCGCGCCGTACATGGCGCCGATGCCGTGGCCGAGGGAGCGCGGCAGGATCGGGTGGGTCAGGTCGGTGACGTACCGCCTGAGCGGGGAGAAGTCCCGGAAGACCGGTTCGAGGACGCCGCCGTCGTAGACGTACAGGCTTTCCTTCTCCCACAGGCCGGCCTGCTCGTCGCGGGAGAGGCCGACGCAGCCGGGCGGCAGAACGTGCTCCGGGGCGTCGACGCAGTTGTCCAGGGAGCTGCCGCGGCCGTCGATGACGGCCACCGCCATCCGCTCGAAGGGGCTGGTGCCGACCACGCTGTAGGCGTGGGCGAGGTGGTGGGAGATGTTGACGCGCGGCACCGAGGCGGGGATGCCGCGGATGCCGCGACGGACCTGGTCCTGCTCGTCATACGGGTTGGTGGTGTTGTTCTCGACGAGCAGGTCGACGTCGGCCCAGGTGATGCCCTCGATCTCCAGGCAACGGCGCAGCGTGAGGTCGTCGTTGAAGCCGTCGTGCTTCTTCCGGGTCAGCCGCTCCTTCTCGATCGCGGCGACGATGACGCCGTCACGGAGGAGGCAGGACGAACCGTCGTGGGACAACCCGGTCCCGAGGACGTAGGTCGGCATTCATGGATCCCTTCTTCCTGCGGAACCGGATCACATGGGGCAGGGAATCGGCGAATCGCCCGGGCATGAAATGGGCGATGCGAATCGGTGGCGCGAATCGGTGAATCGGCGAGTCGGTGACGCGAACCGGTGAAGTGAGCCGTTGACGCGAATCGATGCAGTGAGTCGTCGAGCGCATCGGCCGGAATTCCAGGTGTCGCTCTACCCGGCCGCCACTCGGGGCAAACGGCGCCTCATGAAGTGGCTTGAACCGTCCCTGTCAACACGCGGGGCGGGGGATCTTTCCGGCCAAGCGGCGCCCGCCGGGTTTTTCCGCCGGACCCCGCCGGGTACGGTCTGCCTGCATCCGCTCAACCTCGTTGAAACAGCGAGAAAAAGCGTCGGCAACGCCCTCCGGCGGCCGCGCTCTCCGGTGCGCAATTCCTTTCGATCCGCAGTTCGCTCGGTCACGACCAGAGGGGTGGATCATGCATGACGCCATGGCGGGGGACTGGTCGCGCGTCCTGATCGCGGGCGGCGCCGGATTCCTCGGCTCCCACCTGTGCGAACGGATGCTCGACCAGGGCACCGAGGTGCTCTGCCTGGACAACCTCTCGACCGGCAGCCGGGCCAACCTCGACGCCTGCACGGGCCGTCCGGGCTTCACCTGGATCCACGCGGACGTCACCGACCCGGTGGACGTCCCCGGGCCCCTCGACCTCGTCCTGCACCTCGCCTCCCCCGCCTCCCCCGTGGACTACCTCGGCCTGCCGGTCGAGACCCTGCTGGCCGGCAGCGCCGGCACCCGTCACCTGCTCGACCTGGCCGCCGGCAAGCAGGCGCGGTTCGTCCTCGCCTCCACCTCCGAGGTGTACGGCGAACCGCTGGAGCATCCGCAGCGCGAGTCCTACCTCGGCAACGTGGACACGATCGGCCCTCGCAGCGTCTACGACGAGGCCAAGCGGTACGCCGAGGCACTGACCACCGCGTACCGGCGCCGGTACGGCACCGACACGGCGATCGCCCGGATCTTCAACACCTACGGCCCGCGCATGCGCCCGCACGACGGGCGGGTGGTGCCGACGCTCATCAGCCAGGCGCTGCGCGACGCCCCGCTCACCATCGCCGGCGACGGCAGCCAGACCCGGTCCTTCTGCTACGTGGACGACCTCGTCGACGGGATCTGCGCGCTGGCGGCGTCCGGCTGGTCCGGGCCGGTCAACCTGGGCAATCCGGAGGAGATCACCGTCCTCGAACTCGCCCACCGGATCAGGGAGATCACCGGCTCGTCCGCGCCGATCCGGTTCGTCCCCCGGCCGGAGGGCGACCCGTCGCGGCGCCGGCCCGACATCGGCCTGGCCATCGGGAAGCTGTCCTGGGAGCCGCGGGTGAGCGTCGACAACGGTCTGCGGCGGACCGCCGCCTGGTTCGCCGAGCACACCGACGCCGGGTGTACCGACGCCGGGCGCACCGGCGAGTCGCAGCAGGACGGTGGCGCGAGCGCCCGGGCGGCCGACGCTCCCCGCCCGACGCGGTGAGGCGGGGCAGCGGCGTGCCGCGCGTCCTCCACGCCGTCACCTCGGGCGGCATCGACGGCGCCCTGCGGTCGGTGGTGGCCCTGGCCCGGGAGCAGCGGGAACTCGGCTGGGACCCGGTGGTGCTGACCGCCCGGCACGGCTTCGCCGCCGAGGCCTGCGCGCGGGCCGGTGTTCCGGTGCTGGTCGAGCCGGCCTTCCTCCCCGCCGAGAGCAAGGACGCCACGCGGCGGCAGCGGATCGAGGAGTGCGCGGACGCCTGCCTGCGGGTCGTCGCGGCTGCCCGGCCGGACGTCCTGCACACCCACCTCCCCAGCGCGGGGCTGCGCATCGGCCACCTCCTCGCGCGGCGGCTGCGGCTGCCGCTGGTCCAGACCCACCACTCGATCCGCCTGCACCCGGCCGACCGGGAGGTGATGACCGGGACCGGGCTGCAGGTGATCGTCGTCGCCGAGGCGGCACGCGCCCTGCTGACCGGACACGGGGTACCGGCCGAGCGCGTCGCCTGCATCCCCAACGGCGTACCGGACCCGCCGCCGATCCCGTACCGGCTCCCCCGCACGGGCCGTCACCTGGTGTTCGTGGGGCGGCTGGCGCCCGAGAAGGGACTCGACACCGCGCTGGAGGCGATGGCCCTCCTCGCGGGCCGGCCCGGCTCCGACCGCCCGACCCTGCACGTCTTCGGGGACGGTCCGGAGGCGCGGCGGTACCGGTCGCGGGTGCGCGGGTACGGCCCGGCCGGGGCGGTGGCCTTCCACGGCGTCGTCCCCGGCATCGTGCACCCCGGGCTCGGCGCGGCCGCCCTCCTCGCGCCCTCGCGGCGCGAGGCCTGCCCGCTGACCATCCTGGAGGCGATGGCCAGCCGCATCCCGGTCGTCGCCGGCGCGGTGGGCGAGGTGCCGACGATGGTCCCCCACCGGGTCGGCGGGCTGCTCGTCACCCCCGACGACCCTGAGCAACTCGCCGATGCCGTAGCTCAGTTGATGGAGGAACCGGACGTCGCGGCGGCCTACGCGCGCAACGCCCGGCACAGGTACGAGACCACGTACACGATGCCGCCCATGGCACGACGGACCGTCGAGGTCTACCGGCGGATGCTGGAGCGGCGCCCCACCACGACCCCACGACGCACAGGAGAGTGCCGGTGAAGCTGTCACTGATCGTCCCCGTTCACACGGGCCGGGCCGACTACGCGGTGGAGCTGCTGCGCGAGGCGACGGCCGAGCCGCTGCCGGAGACGCAGATCCTCGTCGTGGACAGCTCCGCCGGGGCCGAGGCGCGCACCCTGGCGGACGCGTGCGCGGCACTGGAGAACGCGCGGTACCTGCGGGGGCCGCTGAACGCGGCGGACAAGCGGACCATCGGGGCCCACCACGCCGACGGCGCCTACCTGTTGTTCGTCGACTCCGACTGCCTGATCTCCCCCGCGGCGATCCGTGAGCACATCGACTTCATGGAGCGCGCCCCCGCCGGCGTCGCGGCCGCCATCGGCCCGACGGTCATGATGGGCGAGGACACCGCCTACCCCTGGACCGTCCTGCGGCACTCGCTGAAGTACAACCAGTGCTACGACTGGCCGGACCGCTACGAACGGGTGCTGTGGGGCACCACCTCCAACCTGGTGGTGCGGCGCTCGGCCTTCCTGGCCGTCGGCGGCTTCCGGCCGATGCGGCCGGCGCCCGTCGGCGGCGAGGACGTGGACTTCGGCGTGCGGGTCACGGAGTCGGTCGGTACGGTCGCGACCAACCCGCTGGCCGTGGTGCGCCACCGCAGGGAGCACATCACCCGGCTGCGCCCCGTCGCCCGCAGCCTGTTCTGGTACGGGGTGGCCGACGCCGCGCTGGTCGACCATCACCCCGCGCGCAGCACCCTGCACGCTCCGGCGGTCAAGGCGGCGGTGACGGTGACGGCGGCGGTCGCGCTGTCGGCGGGCACCCGGCGCGGCCGGCGGCGCCTCGCCCTGGCGGGCACCGCCGCGGTCGGCGCCCTGGCCCTCCGGGCGGCGCGGCGCCCCGACTCTCTGTACGCGCCGACCCCGCAGACCCCCGGGGCCGGCGTCCCCGAGGAGGCGGGCCGCGCGTGGGGGCCCAGGGTGACGGCCCGCTGCCTGGACGCCGTGTTCGACGTCGGCGTCATGGTCGGGGCGGTGCTGCGCGGGCGCCCCTGGCTGGCGGCCCGGCGCTTCGACTACGTCAACCCCACCGAGTTCGTCGACCGCGCCGGGCCTCTCGGCGGGAGCGGCGTTCGGGAAGCACCCGGGCCGGAAACGTCCAGGCCGAACGCGCCCGGGCCGGGAACGCCCGTACAGGACGCCCCCGGACGGAGCCGCCGGTGATCACCCTCGGCATCACGGGCAGCTTCGCCGCACTCGCCGGCGCTCGGCTGCGGGAACTGCCCGACTGGTTCTTCCACGACGCGGCGGCGGCACTGGTGGTCGACGGGGTCACCGTCGCGGCCGTCGAGGAGGAGCGCCTGAACCGCGTCAAGCACACCACGGCCTTCCCGGACCTGGCCATCCGGGCCTGCCTGCACCAGGCGGGGATCACCCTGGCCCAGGTCGACGAGGTGGCGTTCTTCTTCGGCGAGGAGTACGCCGACCTGGAGCTGGGCCACCAGTACGTGGAACGGCCGGCCGAGGAACTGGCGGGCGCGCGCGAGCTGCTGGTGGAGGGCCTGGAGCGCAGCACCGGATCCGCGGCGGCGGCGCGGGTACCGATCGGCTTCGTCCCGCACCACCTGGCGCACGGCTTCGGCTCGTGGGCGGACTCCGGCTTCGACGACAGTCTCGTGGTGGTGGTCGACGGCAACGGCGAGGCCGAGAGCATCTCGGTCTTCCTGGCCGACGGCGGCCTGCTGACGCCCCTCGCCACCTACCCGATCGAGGTGTCGCTGGGCCACCTGTACCTGGAGACGCTGCCGCTCATGGGGTTCCGGCGGTTCGACGAGTACAAGGTCATGGGGCTGGCACCGTACGGGGACCCGGCCGTGCACCGCGCGGACTTCGCGCGCTTCGTCGCCCCGCTCCCCGACGGCGGCCTCCGGGTCGAGCGGCGCGGGATGGTGGAGCACTTCCTGCGGGCCGGATTCACACCGCGCCGCGCGCACGAGCCGCCCCGGCAGGCCGACGCCGACCTGGCGGCCGCACTCCAGGAGGTGGTGGAGGGGCTGCTGCTGAACCTGCTCGGCCACTGGCGGCGGACCACCGGGCTGCGGCGGCTCTGCCTGTCCGGCGGGGTCGCGCACAACTCCTCGGCCAACGGGCGGGTGCTGGCGTCCGGCCTGTTCGACGAGGTGTTCGTGCACCCCGCCTCGCACGACGCGGGCGCCGCGCTCGGCGCCGCCCAGTTCCGTCAGCAGGCGGCGGTGCGGCGACGCGCCCGGCGGCGCGTGCCGCACGTCTTCTGGGGCCCGAGCATGGGCGAGCGGGCCGAGGTCGAGCGGGCACTCGCCCGCTGGCTGCCGCTGGTCGACGCCCGGCCGGTGCCGGACGGCAAGGAGGCGGCCCTGGCGGCGGAGCTGATCGCGGACGGCGCGGTCCTCGGCTGGGCGACCGGCCGCTCCGAGTTCGGTCCCCGGGCCCTGGGGCACCGCAGCATCCTCGCCGACCCGCGGGCCGCGGAGAACCGGGACCGGGTCAACGCCAAGATCAAGAAACGGGAGGGCTTCCGGCCGTTCGCCCCGGCCGTCCTGGAGGAGCGGGCCGAGGAGGTCTTCGACCTGGGGCCGACGGGCGCCGCACTCGGCTTCATGTCCTACGTCGTGGCGGTCCGTCCGGAGTGGCGCGAGCGCCTGCCCGCCGTCACCCACGTCGACGGCACCGCACGGGTGCAACTGGCCGGCCGTACGGACAACCCCGAACTGTGGGACGTCATCAGCGAGTTCGAGGCCCGCACCGGGGTGCCGGTGGTGCTCAACACCTCGTTCAACAACTTCGCCGAGCCGATCGTGCAGAGCGTCGACGACGTCGTGCGCTGCCTGCTGACGACGGAGCTGGACGGCGCCGTCCTGCCCGGCCACCACCTGCTCCGCCGCCCCGGCCTCCTGGACGCCCTACCGTCCTGCTCCGCCGTTCCGCTGCCCGCCACCCAGTACGAACGGGTGTGGCGGCGCGACGGCGGACAGAGCGTCGAGGACGCGTTCACCGTCCGACTGGGGACGCCGCGCTCGCGCGCCGTCCCCATCGGCCGCGGGCTGTGGGAACTGCTCGCCGACGGCGGCCCCGGCCCCGTCCTGCTCGGCGACGCCCGCACCCGTACGGAGGAGGAGCGCCGGCGGCTGCCCGAGGACGTGATGAGGCTCTGGGAGCATCGGTGCATCGAGGTGATCCCTCCGTCATGAGGCGCCGATCGCACCCGACGAACCCGACGCACCGGGCGCACCCGACGAACCCGACGCACCGGGCGCACCCGACGAACCCGACGCACCGGGCGCACCCGACGAACCGGCCGCACCGGCACGCAACCCACGGGAGCCGTCCGTGCACGACAGCGAGAACGACAGGACGAGGGAGAACCACGGGACGAGCGAGCACGACAGGGCGGGGGAGGTCGCGCAGGCCGTCGAGCTGGTCCGCGGCTGGGCGGCCGGGGTGCCGCACGTCCGCGCCGTCCTGGTCGTCGGCTCCTGGGCGCACGGCGAGCCCACCGCCCACTCCGACCTGGACGTCCTGGTGCTCTCCAGCTCGCCCGGGCTGCTCCGGGACGAGGACGGCTGGCTCGCGCGGTTCGGCGGCGCCGTGATCCGCCGCAAGACCTGGGGCGCCGTCGAGGAACGCCGGCTGCGGCTGCCGAACGGCCTGACGCTGGAGCTGAACGTCGCCGACCTCTCCTGGGCCCGCCCGGACCCGCCCGATCCCGGCACCCGCGGCGTCGTCGCGGGCGGGGTGGTCACCGTCCACGACCCCGACGGACTGCTGCGCACCCTGCTGACCGCGCTGGACGTCCCAGCCGTACGCCCGCCGTGGGCGGCCGGCGGAAGGGGGAGGCCGTGACCGCCGCCGGACTGCGGCTGCCGGACGGCCTCGTCCGCGGCACCTCCCGCACCGCGGCGGGCCGCGCCTGGCTCGACTCGCTCCACGGCGTCGTCCACCGACTCGCCCGGCGGTGGGAGTTCCGGGTGACAGGCGTCCTCGACTCCCGCTACGGCGCCGTGCTGACCGTCCGGGGCGGCCCGACGGGTCGGGCCGTACTGAAACTGTCGCCGCCGGGAGCGGAGGCGCTGGCCGAGGCGTTCGGGCTGGCCGCCTACCAGGGCGCCGCCGTGCCCGCGCTGTACGAGCGCGACGACGCCCTCGGCGCGCTGCTCGTCCAGGAACTGCGGCCGGGCACACCGCTCGCGGAGTCCGGGCTGACGGACGAGCAGGCCACCGAGGCCGTCGCGGACGTGCTCGACTCCCTGTGGTCGGTGCCCGTCGCCCGGCTGGAACGGCCCCGGCGGCTCGCCGAGTACACCGCCACCCGGCCCGCCGTCCTCCACGCCCGGTGGACGGCGGCCCCCGGGCTGGCACCCGAGGCACTACTCGGGGCGGCGCTGCGGATCCTGGAGGAATGGGACGACCCGCCCGCCCCGGTGATCCTCCACAACGACCTCCACCACCACAACGTGCTCTCCTCCGGCGGACGTTGGGCGGCCGTCGACCCGAAGTGCTCGCTCGGCCACCGGGAGGCCGACCTCGCGCCGATGCTGCGCAATCCGTGGCGGGCCGTCGAGGACGTCGCCGAACTGCGCGCACGCAACCGGCGCCGCCTGCGCTCCCTGGGCGCCGCCCTCGGCCTCGACCAGGACCGGGCCCGGCGGTACGCCCTGGCCAACTCGCTCGACCTCGCGCTGTGGAGCGCCTCGATCGGCGCGACGGACGACGCCGGGTACCTGGCGGCCGTCGCGCGGAGCCTCTGGTAGCCGCCCGCGCGTCCGCCTGTCCGTCGCCCGAGCCCGACCCGCCGGCGCACCCGACCCCCGCCCGCGCACCCGACCCATCTGCGCACCCGACCCGTCGGCGCACCCGACCCTCGCCCGCGCACCCGCCGCACCAGAACCGGAGGTCCCATGGACGGAGCACAGCTGTCCGCGTTCCGGGCCATGCTCGACGCCTTCCACCGGCGGGCCGCCGCACCGATGGGCGACATCGAGCGGTTCGAGTTCCTCAGCCACGAGATGTTCGACGTCTTCCTCCCCTCCGGGGCGCTCGGAGCCCGCCACGAGGACTTCCTCCTCGGCGGCCTGCTCCCGAGTGAGAACAGCCTCGACACCGGGAACTCCTACTGGCCCGCGCCACCCGACTTCCTGGCCGGCCTGACCCGGGCCGCCGGCGACCCCGACGGGCTGCGCGGCTACTACGGCCCGCTCGCCCAGGACGGGCTGGCCGACGCCGTCCGCGCGTTCCTCAAGGCCGAGGCCGCGATACCCGCGGACACCCTCGACGTGACCGTCGGCGCGGGCACGGTGCACCTCTACGACCTGCTCTGCCGGCACCTGGTCCGCCGCGCGGGCGACGTGGTGCTCAGCGCCCATCCGGTCTACGGGTTCTTCATCCCGCACGCCGAACGCGCCGACGGCCGGACCCTGCTGCTGCGCCCCGACGACGGCTTCCGCTGCACCCCGGAGCTCCTCCACGGTTCGATCCGCGCGATCGAGGACGACCTGCTCGCGGACTGGCGGGACACCGCGGCCGCGCGCACCGAACTCTGGCTCTCCGGGCTGCTGACCCGGCTCGGCGTCCGCGGCGGGCGCGCCCTCGTGGTGGCCGGCGCGCGCAGGATCGCCGCGACCCGCGCCTGGCCCGAGCGGCCCCGCGACTGTGACGCCCTGGTGCGCGCGCTCCTCTCCCCGCTGCTCGCGGAGGCCGGACTGGACTGGGACCACGCCGTGGCGGCCGGCCGGCTGCCCAACCCGCCGCGAGTGGTCGCCTGGCTCCACATCAACCCCACCCAGGGCGGCGACCTGTACCGGCAACCCCAAGTCGACCGGCTCGCCGAGGTGTTGGCGGACACCGGCGTCACCCCCGTCGAGGACCTGGCCTACCACTCGATCCGGGCGCCCCTGCCCGAGATCGGCTCGTTCCTGCGCACCGGCACGCCCGCCTACCAACTGCTCGGCCTCTCCAAGCCGCTGGCCATCGCGGACTGCCGGCTCGGGGTGCTCGTCTCCCCACCCGGAACGGCGGCCGCCCTGGGACGGCTGGTGGAGACCTCCGTCGGCTGGGTACCGGCGTACCTCCAGGCCGCCGTCCGGGACGTGCTGACCTCCCCGCGCACCGGCCCCACCCTGGACTGGCAGTCGCACGGCTCGCCCGACGGCTACGCCGAGAAGGCCGCGCTCGCGGCGGCCACCCTGCGGGGCTTCCGGCGAGCCGGGCCGCCCGGCCACCGCGTCCGGGCCGCCCGGGTGGCCGTGATCTGCGCGGACCTCGCCGCCGAGCTCACGGCACGGCTGCGCGCCCACGGCCGGAGCCCGGGGGCGGCCGACGCCACGGGTTCCCTCGCCGCGGCCTCCGGTTCCGCCCGCTCCGTCGCCGCGGACTTCGATGACGCCGGCTCCGTCGCCCGGTTCCTCGACCGGGGCCTGGGGCGGTGGCTGACTGTTCCCCGGGAGCCCGAGACCGGCTTCTTCGTCATGGCCGACTGCGGGCCACTGCTCGCCTCCGAGCTGGGCAGAGCCCTCCGACTGACCTGCTCCTTCGACGTGTTCGCGCTCCTGGTGCACTTCATGGGGATCCGCACCATTCCCGAGGAGGTCATGACGGTCCGCGGCGCGGCGCCCCCCGCGCGGCTGCTCCGGCTGACCTTCGGCGTCGCCGAGACCACCTGGGTGCGTGCCTGCTTCCTGATCCACTTCGGCCTGGAACTCCTGGAGCGCGGCCTCGTCGGCGCGCCACCGACCCGATAGTCCCCTCTCCTCGTCTCCCCTCCCCTCCCACTCCCTCCCCATCCGGTTCCAGCTCAGCGAGGCCCATCCACGGAGGACACATGGCACGGCAGAAACTCGCCCTGTTCGGCGGCACACCGTCCCTGGAAGGAGCGAACGACGACGGCCTCTTCACCTGGCCGGTGCTCGACGACGAAGCCCGGTCGGCCGCCGTCGGCGTGCTCGACCACCCCAACTTCGAGGGCTCCGGCAACGTCGCCGCGCTGGAACGGGAGTTCGCCGCCTACTGCGGGGTGCGCTACGCCGTCGGCCAGGTCAACGGCACCTCGGCGGTACTGGCCGCGCTCTGGGCGGCCGGGGTACGGCGCGGCGACGAGGTGATCGTGCCGTCCACCACCTACTGGGCGACGGCGATGCCCGCGCTGTCGCTCGGCGCCGAGGTGGTGTTCGCGGACGTCCGGCCGCACACCATGAACCTCGACCCCGTCGACGTCGAGAAGCGCATCACCCACCGCACCCGCGCGATCGTGGCCGTGCACATGCTCGGCTACCCCGCCGACATGGACCGCTTCCGCG
Source organism: Kitasatospora sp. NPDC058444 (assembly GCF_042721415.1). Taxonomy (NCBI): domain Bacteria; kingdom Bacillati; phylum Actinomycetota; class Actinomycetes; order Kitasatosporales; family Streptomycetaceae; genus Kitasatospora; species Kitasatospora sp. NPDC058444. The sequence continues at coordinate 122,757 of NZ_JBHXLL010000012.1, forward strand.
ACCTCGGGCGCCGCCACGGCATCGCCGTCGTCGAGGACGCCTCGCACGCCCACGGCTCACGGTTCGCCGGGGCCCGCACCGGCAGTCTCGGCGACGTCGCGGCCTTCTCCTTCTCCGGCAAGCCCATCGCGGTCGGCGAGGGCGGCATCGTGGTGACCGACGACCGCGACACCTACGAACGCGTCCTCGCCTGGGGGCAGAACTTCCGCTTCAACGAGGAGTACGTCCGCAACACCGCGCTGCTGCGCTGGAAGGGGCTGCCGCTGGGCGGGGTGACGTCCCGCCTGCACCCGATCAGCGCCGCCCTCGCCCGCGTCCAACTCCGCCGTCTGGACGACCGGATGGCCGAGGTGGACGCCGCCATGACCCGCTTCTGGGACGGCCTGCGGGACGTCCCGGGGCTGATCGCCCACCGGCCGCCCGAGGGCGACGACCGCACCATGGGCGCCTGGTACCAGCCACACGGCATCTACGACGCCGACGCGCTCGACGGCCTGTCCGCGAACGGCTTCATCCGCGCGGTGCGGGCCGAGGGCTTCCCCGCCCACACCCGCAACATCATCCGCGAACCGCTCCACCTGCACCCGGTGTTCGCGAGCGACGTGTACGCCGGGGACCTCCCCAGCGACCGGCCCCGCACCGGGCCGGCCCGCACCGATCCGGCAGCGCCGGGGCTGCCCGTGTCGGAAGGCCTGCGGGCCTTCACCGTGCCGCCGTTCAAGCGCTACGACGAGCAGCGCATCGACCGCTACGTGGAGATGTTCCGCAACGTGGCCGAGCGGCACACCGACCTGCTGGACTCCGACCCCGGCGACGCCGCCGTCACGGTCGACAGCCGTGGCAACGGCTGACCGGGCGGGCCGCGGCCCGGCGGCCCGGCTCCCGCTGACCGACCTCCTCAACCTGTGCGCCGCACCGCTGTTGGAGCTGGGTGCGCCCCCGCCCGTGGCCGAGGCCGTCGCAGCGCACCTGGTCGACGCCGAGGTGCTCGGGCACACCGGTCACGGGCTGCTGCTGCTCCCGTCGCTGGTCCGGGACGTACGCACCGGCCGGATCGACCCCGGCGCCACCCCGCACACCGTCCACGACGGCGCCTCGCTCACCACCGATCTGCGCGGCGGATTCGCCCAGTACGGACTGGCGGGCGTCGTGGACCACGCCGTCGGCGTCGCCACCCGGGACGGCCAGTGCCTGGTACGGCTGCGCGGACTGCGCAACTCCGGCCGCCTGGGCGCCTACGTGGAACGGGCGGCCACCGCCGGGACGGCCGCGCTGCTCGTCACCGGCTCGGCCTGGGACGAGGAGGACGCCACGGTCGCGACGGCCGGCGCCCACGGACGGGTGCTCGGTACCAACCCGATGGCCTTCGCCGCCCCGGCGGGCGACCGGCCGCTGGTCGTCGACCTCGCCACCTCGGCCACCACGATGGGCCGGGTCCGCCTGGGCCGGGTGGCGGGAGGCACCGTCGACCCCGGTGCCGTGCTCGACCGGCAGGGCCGCCCGAGCACCGCCCCGGCGGACTTCTACTCCGGCGGGGCCATCGCGCCCCTCGCCGGGCACAAGGGCACCGCCCTGGCGCTCCTGGTCGCGGCGCTCTCCGCGCTGGCCGGCGACAACTCCCCGCAGGGGCGGCTCGGCGGCGGCCTGCTGCTCGTGCTCGCCACCGGCCCCGACGAGGCCGGGCGCGACGACTACCGGACCGCCGTCGGCGCCGCGGTGGACCGGCTGCGCGACCAGGCCCCCACCACGGCGGGCCGGCCGGTCCGGACCCCCGGGCAGGACCACGCCGCCCTACGGCGCCGGGCCCGGGCCGAGGGGCTGGCGGTGCCGGGCGCCGTCCTGGACGAACTGCAGCGGCTGGGAGGGGTTTCGGGATGGATCTCGTGATCGGTCCGGTGACCAGTCCCGAGAGGGGATCGGTGACGGGCTTCGTGACGGACCTCGTGGGTGACTTCCTGGGTGGCTTCGCGGGTGACCTCGTGGGTGGCTTCGTGACGGCAGGAGACCAGTGATGGCACCGATCCGGCTGGTCGTCGTCGGCTGCGGCTACGCCGCCGACTTCTACCTGGCGTGCTGCGCCGCTCGGCCCGACCTCACAGTGGCCGGCGCCTACGACACCGACCCGCAGCGGCTGGCCCGGTTCGCCCGCCACCACGGCGTCCGGGCCTTCGACAGCCTCGCCGAGGCCCTGGACGCCGACGCGGACATGGTCGTCAACGCCACCTCGCTGGCGAGCCACTACCCGGTGACCAAGGCGGCGCTGCTGGCCGGACGCCATGTGTTCAGCGAGAAGCCGGTGGCCCTCGAGCTGGACCAGGCACGGGAGTTGTGGGACCTGGCGGAGCGCTCGGGACTGCTGCTCTCCTCGGCACCCTCGACCGTGCTGGGGCCGTGCGCGGCAGCCGTCCGCCGCGTCCTGGAGTCCGGGGCCATCGGCCGCCCACGGCTGGTGCACGCGGCACTGGACGACGGGGCCGTCCACCTGATGGGCCATCGTGCCTGGCGCAGCCCGTCCGGGAGCCCGTGGCCGGCCGCCGACGAGTTCGCGGCCGGACCGGTGCTGGAGCACCTCGGCTACCAACTCACCTGGCTGGTGGACCTGTTCGGCGGAGTGCGGCAACTGGCCGGGGAGACCGGCCTGTTGGTGCCAGCCGGGCTGTCCGCAGCCGCCCTCGGCCCCAACTCGGCGCACTGGACGCTCACCCACGAGTCCGGCGTGGTCTGCCGGCTCAGCGGCAGCGGACTCGCCCCGCGCGACTACTCGTTGACGATCGTCGGCGACGCGGGGGTGATCACCGTCGACGACGTGATGCGGCTGGACTCCCGGGTGACCTGCCGACGGACCAGAACGCCCGACCCGGCCGGTACCACCGAGCCGGCAGAGCCAGCCGACCGGATCGGCTACCTCGGCCCGCCCGAGGTGGTCGACTACCGCACCCCTCCCCCGCCCTACGCCGACACCCACTACATCGACTTCGCGGCCGGCGTCGCCGACCTGGCCGACGCCCTGCGGCACGGTCGACGCCCGGTCATGGACCGCGCGTTCGGCCTGCACGTCCTGGAGCTGACCCTGGCGATCGCCCGCGTCCGCAGCGGCGTCACACGCCCGGGAAGCACACTGCCCGCCGGGAGGGCCGTCGTCCCGGCGGAGCGGCAGGTCGCGGAAGGGCAGGCTCCGTGATCCGTGCGCGCGAGCTCTCGAAGACCTATCACACCGTGGTCCGCCCGCCCGGACTCAAAGCCGCACTGCGGTCGCTCGTCGCACCGCGGCGGGTGGCCCGGCACGCCGTGCGCGAGCTGTCCTTCGACATCCCGCCCGGGCAGCTGGTCTCCCTGCTCGGCCCGAACGGCGCCGGCAAGTCCACCGCGATCAAGCTGCTGACCGGGATCCTGGTCCCCACCTCCGGCGAGGTCCGGGTCGCGGGGCTGGTGCCGCACCGCAACCGCGAACGCAACGCCCACCGGGTGGGCGTCGTGTTCGGCCAGCGCACCCAGCTGTGGTGGGACCTGCCCGCCCGGCACTCGCTGATGGTGCTGCGCGACATCTACGGCGTCGACCGGGCCTCGTACGACCGCAGGCTCCGCACCTTCGACGACCTGCTCGGCCTGTCCGGCTTCTGGGACACCCGGGTGCGCCACCTCTCGCTGGGCCAGCGCGTCCGCTGCGACCTGGCCGCCGCGCTGCTGCACGACCCGCCCGTCCTCTTCCTCGACGAACCGACCATCGGCATGGACGTCGTGGTGAAGGAGCAGGTCCGGGACTTCCTGCGGGCCGAGGTCCACGAACGCGGCCGCACCGTCCTGCTGACCACCCACGACATGACGGAGGTCGCCCGGCTCTCCGCCCGCGTCCTGGTGGTCAACGGCGGCCGTCTCGTCCTCGACGGCCCGCTGGAGGAGATCCGGCGGCGCTTCGGCGGCTCGTGGCGGATCCGGGTGACCCTCGCCGACCCGGCACACGCCTGCGGGCCGCCGCCCGGCGTACGGCTGCTCCGGCGCGACGGCCCGGTGGCGGTGTTCGGGCCCAACCCAGGCTCCGGCTCCGGCCGCCCTCCGCTGGATGCGCAGGACGCGCTGGGGGCGATCGTCCGGACGCTGCCCGTCGCGGGCGTGGCGGTGGAGGAGGACGACCTGGAAGACGTCATGCGCGCCGTCTACCGCAGCGGCGGCAGCGACGACGGCGGCGACGGCAGCGCCGACGACTGCGGCACCGCCGACCGCAGCGCCGACGATCCGCTGGAGTCACGCCCGTGAGGACCGCCGGCCTCACCCGGTTCCTGCTCGTGGGCCGCATCACCCCGATGACGGAGGTACTGCTCCCGGGGCGGCTCGCCGGAACCGTCCTGCGGGTCGGCCTCTGGATCGCCGTGTCCACGACGCTCTGGAACGCGCTGTACGGCCGCACCCCCACCGCCGCCGGGGTCACCGCCGGCCAGACCGTCACCTACGTCGTCGTCGCCGCCATGGTGACGCAGCTGCGCGCCGGAGCGCTGACCGCCGACACCCTCGTGGACCACGTGCACGCCGGCACGGTCCTCTACTGGTTCCTGCGGCCCATGCCCCCGCGCCGCTACTACGCGGCCCGGGCCTTCGGAGACGCGGCCTACGCCCTGGGCTGGGTCGCGTGCGGGTACGCCGTCTGCCTCCCGCTCGGCGTGCTGATGCCACCGGTGTCGCGTGCGGCCGCCTGCTGGGCGACGGCGAGCCTGCTCCTGGGACAGGTCATCGCCCATCAGATCCGGTCGGCCGTGGACCTCGTCTGCTTCTGGACGGTGCTGAACCGCCAGGTGACGAAGCTGACGGAGTTCGTGCAGACCTTCCTGGCCGGGGGCTTCGCGCCGCTGTGGTTCTTCCCCGACTGGTTCCAGGCCGTCAGCGCGAAGCTGCCGTTCCAGTACGTCGTCAGCATCCCGATGTCCCTCTACACCGGCCGGCTGCCGACCTCCGCGGCCCCGGCCGCGCTCTCGGTCCAACTCGCCTGGATCGCCGGGATGTCGGCACTGACCCACTGGATGTGGTCCCGGGCCGCCTCGCGCGTCACGGTGCAGGGCGGCTGAGGTGGCCACGGAACGACGAGCCCGGCGCCGGATCCGGGTGGCGTGGTCGATCACCGCGATGAACCTGCGCGCCGGACTCGAATACCGTACGGAGTTCCTGCTCAGCATCGCCCTGGGCGTGGTCTGGCAGACCTCCGTGGTGGTGTTCGCATCCGTCCTGCTCACCCGCTTCACCGGCCTGGGGGGCTGGACCGGTCCGCAGGTGCTCCTGCTGGCGAGCATGCGCCTGTCGAGCCACGGACTGGTCGCCCTCCTCCTCGGACCGGTCGACCAGATGGGCCGCGTCCTCCGCGAAGGCCGGATCGACTCCTACCTGCTGCGCCCGCTGCCCGTCTTCCGGCAGGTGCAACTGTCCTGGTTCAGCGTCAACGCCCTCGGCGACCTCGCCGTCGCGGCCACCATGCTCGGCCTCGCCGTCCACTGGTTCGACCTGCCCTGGACAGCCGGGCGGCTGAGCTGGCTCGCCGCCGGCATCCTCGGCGGCTTCTTCGCGGAGGGCGCCGTCCTGATCGCCATGGCCGCCGTCACCCTGCACTTCCCCGGCTGGCAGTACTGGTCGTCATGGCTGCAGAACATCATGGCCATGGTCGCCGTCTACCCGCTCAGCATCCTGCCCCTGTTCCCCCGCCTCCTGCTCACCTACCTCGTCCCGGTCGCCTTCATCGCCTACCTCCCGGCCGCCGTCCTCACCGACCACCTCGAAGGCTCCGCCGTCCCCACCCCCCTCGCCGCCGCCTCCCCCCTCGTCGGCCTGGCCGCCTACACCGCCGCCCGCCTCCTCTGGAACGCCAGCCTCAACCGCTACCAGGGCACCAACACCTGACCGGCCCTGCCCATCTGGAATCCCCTGGCCACTGCCCACTTGAGCCAGCGCCGGCAGTGACCGAAGCCAGCCGATCCGGGCTACTGCTCCAGCAGCGTCAGGGCTTCCCCCGCGGTTTGCCTCACGTCCTCCTCGTCGTGCTGTTCCATGGCGCGGATGAGGGTGAGGCTGTCGGGTTCCTCCGGCCACAGCAACGCGAGCAGCTTGATCATGTGGACCCTGATGCCGGCCGGATGGTCCGTCTTGGTGTGCTCGCACACAACAGGCCATGCCACGTCGGGGAAGTTCGCCGCGAGCACCCGCAGGGCGGTGCTGCGGACCTCCGGGTCGGCGTCGGTATCCGTGGCGGCGGCCAGGACGGCCTGGCCGGCTTCTTGGTCGTCCGGCCACCGTTCTCCCAGTACTCGCAGGGCGGTGTTGCGGACGTTCGGGTCGGCGTCGGTGACGGCGGCCAGGACGGTCAGCAGCAGCGGGTTGCCGGCCAGCTCCGCCACCGCCCGCACCCCGCGGACCGCCCCCAGCAGACGCTGGGTGAGCTGGGCCGCCAGGCTGGGGTTCTCCGGGTGGGCCGCGGTGTACCAGCGGCGGATGAACTGCTCGACCTGCCTGTGCTCCAGGTCCTGGAGCATCACCTGCGTGAACCCGGCCGCGGTGAACTCGCCTGCCCGGTACCCGTATTCCCGTGACGTCACCACCACCCGCACGCCCGGGTGGTCGGAGGCGAAGGCGGTGATCCGCCGCGCGGTCTGCGCCCGCACCGCCGGGTCGAACACCTCGTCCAGGCCGTCGAAGAACACCACGGCACGCCCCTGGGCGAGCAGTCCCTCCAGCACGGACCGCGTCAGACACATCCGGTCCTGCCGGTCCACGTGCTCCAGGAAGTCCTCGATCGTCCGGTCACGCCACTGCTCCTGCGCGTACTGCCGCAGTTCCACCACCACCGGCACCAGCCCGGCGAGCTCGCCGAGTTCGGCGGGCAGCTCCTCCAGCGCGCCGGCCAACGCCAACGCCGCGTACTTCGCCAGCGTCGACTTCCCCGCACCCGGATCGCCCAGCACCACCACCCGGCGGCCCGTCTCACCCGCCAGCACCTCCAGCACCGGCCGGGTCGGCTGCGCCCGGTAGGTCTCCTGCAGCGCGCGGACGGCCTCGGCCTCCATCCCCGGCGGCAGGTCGGTGTCCGCCAACTCGCCTGCCGCCAGCAGCCGACGCACCTCGCCCGGCACGTGGGCCACGTGCGGGCGGCACAGCTGCGGCATGAACACCTGCCGCACCTCGATCTTCGGCTGCTCACCGGCGCTGCCGGAAGCGCCCAGGACGTCGAGGTTCAGCCGCCAATGCACCTCCCGCACCCGCCGCCGGTACGCCTCCACGGCTTCGGCCCGCTCGGCGGCACGCACCCGGTCCTGCGCGGCGGCATCGCCACCGTCGGCCACGCGGGCATCCTCGCGCTCGGCCCGGGCCCCGTCCAGCAGCCGCTCCCACCGGGCCCGCTCCGCGCGGAGCCACCGCTCCTCCACCCGGCCGTCGGCCGCCAGCGAAGGGGCCCCGGCCCACGACGACCACACCGCCACCACCGCCAGCAGGACCTCGGAATCCTGCGGAACGCGCGCCTCGCCCGCACGAGCGGCCGGTGGCACCCATGCGCTGATCCGCTTCCCGGCGAACCTCTCCGTCCCGGTCCGCCCGGTGCGCCGTACCGCCTTCTCCAACTCCCGCTGCCCCCACAGAGCCTGCCGAGCCTTGCGTTCCTGCTCCGCCCGCTCCTTCAGCTCCAGCAGTCCCCCGTACAGCGCCTGCCGCTTCGGACCCAGCTTCAGCTCGTTCTCCGGCATCGTCCCGCCGACCCGCCTCTCGCCCGCGCGTGCCCGCCCCGCCCTCAACCGGGCCGGCGGGCACCCGTGACCCACCACCGCTGACCAGCAGCGTAGTGCCCAGCACGCCCTCTCCGCCCGCAACTTGGGACGCCCGGCCGCCCGGCTGCCACATTCGACACCGACGCCGGACGGCCCGGCGTCCCGGCACCAGCGACACCCGACAAGGACACCCGCCATGAACGACGACCTCACCCGCAAGTCCGCACCCGCCGACGCGTACACCGACACCGGAAGGGCAGCGGACGCCGCGCCCGTCCCTGCCGAGACCTCGATCCTCCGCCAGGTCGGGCGTACCGCTCTGCTCTCGTTGGCCGCCACTCCCGCCCCGATCCTGATCGCCGTCGTCGACTGGTGGCTGAAGGCCCACTGACGCCGGGCCTTGACAGCCGTGGCCGCCGCCCATGCGAGCCGGCCCCGCCCCTCGGAGACATCCGGCAACTCTCCCCCCACCGCCGCGACTGTGCGGGCCGGCTGGCCAACTCGGGCGGATGCGGCGCATGTTCACCGCCGGCGAGGCATCATGACCCTCCGCCCGGGCTCGCCCGGCTGGAGCTGACGGCCCGGGTCGGCGGCTCCGCTCGGCATCGCGGTCCACCGGTGCCACTACGGTGGTCGCATGACTGATTCCCCGTCTCCTGTCCGCGTCCGCTTCGCTCCCAGCCCCACGGGCATGTTCCACGTCGGCGGTGCCCGTTCGGCGCTCTACAACTGGGCGACGGCACGACAGCGCGGCGGAAGGTTCGTCCTGCGGATCGAGGACACCGACGCGGCCCGCAACCGCGAGGAGTGGACCGAGGGGATCATCAGCGCGCTCGCGTCCATCGGTGTCTCGAAGGCGGATCCGACCTTCGAAGGGCCGTACTTCCAGTCGGAGAACGAGGCGCGGCACCGCGAGGCCGCCGCCGGGCTGTACGAGGCCGGGCTCGCGTACTACTGCGACTGCACGCGTGAGCGGGTCGCCGAGCGCACCGGCTCCCGGCAGCTCGGCTACGACGGGTTCTGCCGCGAGCGCGGCCTGGGCTTCGAGGCCGGCCGGGCCCTGCGGTTCCGCACGCCGGACGAGGGGGTCACGGTGGTGGCCGATCTGATCCGCGGCAATCCGGAGTTCCCCAACGCGGCCATCGAGGACTTCGTGGTCGCGCGGGGCGACGGCAGCCCGGTGTTCCTGCTGGCCAACGTGGTCGACGACCGCGACGAGGGGATCACCCAGGTGATCCGCGGCGAGGAGCACCTGTCGAACACCCCGAAGCAGCAGTTGCTTTGGCGCGCTCTCGGTGCCGAGCCGCCGGTGTGGGCGCACCTGCCGGTGATCGTGAACGAGCAGCGGCAGAAGTTGTCCAAGCGGCGCGACAAGGTGGCGTTGGAGGACTACCTGGCCGAGGGCTACCTGCCGGAGGCGATGGTCAACTACCTGATGCTGCTGGGCTGGGGGCCGAAGGACGATGTCGAGATCCGTCCGTACGCCGAGTTGGAGGGGCTGTTCCGGGTGGAGGAGGTGAACGGCTCCTCGGCGTTCTTCGACGTCAAGAAGCTGGCCTCGTTCAACGGCGAGTACCTGCGGGCTCTTCCGGTGGACGGGTTCGCGGCGGCGTGCGCACCGTGGTTGTCCTCGCCCCGGGCGCCCTGGGCGGCGGAGGCGTTCGATCCGGTGACGTTCGCCGCCGTGGCCGGTCTGGCGCAGACCCGGATCTCGGTGCTGTCGGAGATCACCGCGTACGTCGACTTCCTGTTCCTGGACGAGCCGGTGCGCGACGAGGCGTCCTGGGCGAAGGCCATGAAGGAGGGGTCGGCGGAGCTGCTGCGGGAGGCCCGGCGGCGGCTGGCGGAGGCGGTCTGGGAGGCGGCGTCGCTCAAGGCGGTTCTGGAGGAGACGGCTTCCGTGTTCGGGCTGAAGCTGGGCAAGGCGCAGGCGCCGGTCCGGGTGGCGGTGACCGGTCGGACGGTGGGGCTGCCGCTGTTCGAGTCGCTGGAGGTCCTGGGTCGCGAGCGGACCCTGGAGCGCCTGGACAAGGCCCTGGCCGAACTGGCGTGACGGCCGGGGCCCGCACACTCCGGTGGCGGGTGTGCGGGCCCCGGGCCGGCCGGCGCGTGCGGCCCGGAGCGGCGGCGGGCCGCACGCGCGGCTTGACAGGGTTCGCCCCGGTCAGGCGTGCCAGATGTCGCGGACGGTGCGCAGCGGGTCGTGCTCCGTCCGGGGTTCGGCGGTCCAGCGCATGGTGGCGCGGCCGTGGTGGTAGGGCGGCCAGTCGGTGCCGGGGTCGAGGTCGCGGACGAAGGCGACCCAGGCTCCGTGGACGGCGTCGGCGAGGGCTTGCGGCGGCGCCGCGCCGAGCGCCGCCTCGGCACCCTCGGCGTCCAGGAGGTCGAAGGCGAAGGGCAGGTCGATGCAGTGGTAGGCCTGGCCGGCGCGGCCGGGGGCACTGCCGGACCAGTCGAACTGGTAGAGCCAGGTGGGCCGTTCGCGTTCGGCTCGGGCTTCGGCGAGGGCCAGGGCGGGGGCGCGGAAGAGCCAGTCGGTGATCGCGTCGCCGCCGTTCGCGCCCGGGTGTTCGGTGAGGAAGCGGCCCGCGCCGTGCTCGTTCAGGCCCAAGGCGCCGAGCAGGCCGAGCAGTTCGTCCTCCGGCTCGGTGTCGGCGTCGCCGCCGTCCTCCGCGGGGGCGGCGAACTCGTGGGCGGTGAAGCCGAGCAGCAGCGGCGTCTCCGCGTCCGGCAGCGCCTGCGGCACCGGCAGTGGCACCAACTCGCCGTCCGCGAAGGGGGCGAGGGAGAGCGGGGGGAGGGCGTCGCCGCCGTCCGGCCCGGCCTCGCCGAGCGCGTCCTGGAGCTCGAGCAGGCGCTCGTCGCTCAGGGAGCGCAGGGCGGCCGCGGTGGCGGGCACGCCGGTGCGGGCGGTGAGGGCCCGGCTGACGGCTTCGGCGGTCGCGCGGTCCTGGGGGCGCGCCACCGCTCCGGAGGCGGAGATCGCGGCCCGGAACAGGCCCCGGGCGGACGGGGTGGCGAGCAGGGTCTGGACGGCGCCGCCACCCGCGGACTGCCCGGCGACGGTGACCTTGGCCGGATCGCCGCCGAAGGAGGCGATGTTGTCGCGGACCCACTCCAGTGCGGCGATCCAGTCCCGCACGCCGCGGTTGTCGGGGGCGTCCGGCAGGTGCAGGAACCCCTCGATGCCGAGCCGGTAGCCGATCGAGACCACGATCACGCCGTCCCGGTTGAAGGCGGCGCCGTCGTACCAGGGGCTGGCCGAGCAGCCGGCGACGAAGCCGCCGCCGTGGATCCAGACCAGGACGGGCAGGGCGGCGGCCGGGGCGAGGCCGGGGGTGAAGACGTTGAGGTTGAGGACGGACTCGCCCGGGATGGTCGGCTCCGGGATGGTGGTGACCTCGGAGAACGGTCGGCGCTGGGCGGTGGGCCCGTAGGCCGTCGCGTCGAGCACCTCCGTCCACGGCCGGGGCGGCACCGGCGCGGCGAACCGCAGCTCGCCGACGGGCGGTTGGGCGTACGGGATGCCGAGGAAGCGCAGGCTTCCGTCGGTGCGGCGCTCGCCGCGCACCGGGCCCCGGGTGGTGGGGACGACCGGGTGGTCCTGCGGTTCCGTGCTGGTCATGCGGGGCTCTCCTGGGGGTGTCACGGGCGGGGCGCGTCGTGCTCGATGTAGTGGCGGAGCCGGTTGAGCTCCTGGGCGTCGGCCGTCCGGACACCGTAGGTGCGGTCGGGGGTGACGGGGGTGACCGAGATGTGCCCGTCCCGTAGCAGGGCGGTGGCGTCGGCGTTCGCGACGGTCTCGGTGCAGGAGTCTCCGGGCCGGTGCTCGCACGCGCCGAGCGTGATGGCGAAGCCGTCGGCGCCGGTGGGCCGGTAGGCGTGCCAGACCTCGCGCCCGTGGCCGACCCTGGTCCAGCGGGCGGCCTTGGCGGGCCCCGCGGTGGTGACGTCGGGGTAGTCGACCTTGAGCGCGAACTCCGTGCCGGGCAGGCCGCGGGCGCGCAGCCCGGCGATCAGGCGGGCGCCGAAGTCGGCGGCGGCCCGGTAGTCGGCGAGCGGGAAGAACTCCCCGCTGTCGTCTCCGGCGGTGGAGAAGGCGAGCGCCGGGACGCCCTCCTCCACGGCGGCCAGCGCGGCGCCGACCGTGCCGGAGTCGTTGACCTGGGCGCTGACGTTGGGGCCGGAGTTGATGCCGGTGACCACCAGGTCGGGTCCGTCCGTCCAGCCGGCCTTGGTGGCGAGGGCGGCCCGCAGGGCGAGTTTCACGGTGTCGGCGGGCGTGGCGCTCGGGCTGTCGGGGCCGCAGGGGCCGGCGCTCAGGCAGACCCCGTAGACCGGGGAGCCGGACGGCGTGCCGGAGCAGTCGCCCCGGTGGTCGGCGGGCAGGTCGGTACGGCGGCTCAGGGTGAGGACGCCGTCGTTGCTGACGGCGGTGCCGGCACCGGAGCGCACCTGCCAGGGGGCCATCACCACCACGTCGGCTCCGGCGGCGCACAGCGCGCGGCGCAGCTCGTACAGGCCGAGGCCGTCGGAGTTCGACGCCTTGGCGGCCCGCATGGAGTCGTCGTTGGTGAGCAGGACGCGCAGGCCGGCCAGGGGGCGGGCGGCGGTCCCCGGCTCGGCGGCCGGGGAGGCGACGGACGACCGCTCGGCGGCCGAGGCGCCGGCCGGCCCCGCGAGCGCGGCAGCGGCGGCGGTGAGGGCGACGAGTCTTCGGGCCGGTGCTCTCATGTCGGGTCTCCTCCCGGAGCGGGGGCGGGTGTCGAGCGGAGGTGGGTCAGAGGACAAGGCCGGCGCCGTACGGGAAGACCGGGTCGGCGGTGTCGTGCGGGACGTCCGGGCGGGAGGCCTCGACGGCGGCCATCGAGCGCGGCAGTTCGAACGGCAGCCGGCCCTCGGCACGGGCGCGGCCGAAGACGACGTCGAGCATGGCCTCGTCGCTCGCGCCGTAGTCGGCGACCAGCGCGGCGGCCCGCTCGGCGATCTCCGGGATGACGGCGGGCCGCTCCAGGTTGATCAGGACGACGGTCGGGACGGTGTCGAGCACGCGGAGGATCGCGGCCAACTCGGCCTCGGGGAAGTCCAGATGACCGGAGTGGAACATCGACTCGAAGCGGTTGGGGCGGTACTCGTACGGGGTGAACAGCCGCAGCACCGCGAGGTCGGCCTCGGCCGGGGTGGCGGCCAGGCGGCCGTAGCGGGAGACCACGGAGCGGTCGAGGCCCTCGGTGTGGAGCCGGGGGGCGGTGCGGGTGACGGGCAGGGTGCGGTCGCGGTTGACCAGGACGGTCAGCGAGCGGCGCTGCGCGGTGGCGCCGGCCGCGCGGAACCCGCTGTTGCCGACGGTCTCCGCGGCGGCGTCCGGGTCGACGTAGCGCCGGTCGTCGAAGAGCCCGAGCACGAACTTCTCGCGCAGCAGGCGCCGGACCGAGTCGTCGATCCGCCGCTCGGCGATCCGCCCGGAGCGGACGAGTTCGACCACCACCTCGGGGCACTCCTCGCCGCCGAACTGGTCCACGCCCGCGTCCAGCGCCTTGGCGGCGCGCTCGGCGACGGTGAGGTGCTCGACGCCCCACGCCCTGGCCCGGTGCGGCTCGCCGAGGATCTCGTCGTCGTTGAGCAGTCCCCAGTCCGTGCAGACGATGCCGCCGAAGCCCAGTTCCTCGCGGAGCAGCCCGGTGACCACGCCCCGGTTGAAGCCGAAGCCGACCTCCTCCCAGTCGGTGCCGATCGGCTGGCCGTAGTACGGCATCATCTGCGCGGCGCCGGCCGCGATCGCGGCCCGGAACGGCGCCAGGTGCAGTGCGCGCATCCCGCCGGGGTAGACCTGCTCCTTGCCGTGCGGGAAGTGCGGGTCCTCGCCGTCCTTCTGCGGGCCGCCGCCGGGGAAGTGCTTGACCATGGTGGCGACGCTGTCGGGGCCGAGCCGCTCGCCCTGGAAGCCGCGGATGTAGGCCTGGACGAGCTCGGCGGTGAGCGTGGCGTCGGCGCCGAAGGTGCCCATCTGGCGGGACCAGCGGGGTTCGGTGGCGAGGTCGATCTGCGGGTGGAGGGCGACCCGCAGCCCGACGGCCAGGTACTCCTGACGGGCGATGTCGGCGAAGCGGTGGACGAGTTCCGGGTCGCGCACGGCCGCCAGGCCGATCGCCTCGGGCCAGGCGGAGAAGGCGCCGGCCTGGATGGAGGCGCCGATGTTGAGGGTGAAGGAGTGCCGGGGGTCGGTGGAGACGGTCACCGGGATGCCGAGCCGGGTGCCGGCGGCGATCTCCTGCACGGCGTTGTGCCACTCGGCCAGCTGCCGGGGGCCCGCGGTGCCGACCAGGTTGAAGTGGTTCAGCCCCGCGTCGCGGATCAGCCCGGTGGTGTCGGCGGGGAAGTCGGGTCCGTCCCCGTCCGCCGCCTCGACCGGGCGGCCGTCGGGGTGCATCGGGATCATGGTGTGGAAGAGCAGGCCGGCCTTCTCCTCCAGGGTCATCCGGTCGAGCAGGTCGGCGACCCGCTCCTCGACCGGGCGGGCCGGGTCCTGGTACGGGTGGACGGCGGCGGGGACGGTGCGGCCTGCGGTGGGGGCGGTGCGGCCTGCGGGGGCGATGGTGTGCACGAGGGGTGACTCCTGGGTGGTACGGGGGTGTTGCGGAAGCGGCGGAGGTGACGGACCGGCGGTCGCGGCTCAGCGGACGCCCTTGATGGGGGCCACCGCGAGCGCCCCGGCGAGGATGATCAGCGCGCCGACCAGGTAGAGGGCGTCGTAGCCGGCCGCGCCGACGACCAGCGAGGCCACGAAGGGCGCGATGATCTGCGGGCCGGCGTTGGCGATGTTCAGCACGCCGAGGTCGCGGGCGGCGTCGTCGGCGCTCGGCAGCACCAGGGTGACGAGCGCGGTGTCCACGGCCATGAAGCAGCCGAAGGCGATCCCGGCGAGGGCGGTGTAGAGCAGCATCCCGGTCCAGTCCGGCATCAGCACCGGGACGGTCATGGTCGCGGCGGCCAGCACGCAGGAGACCGCGATCAGCGGCTTGCGCCGTCCGAACCGGTCGGAGAGCCAGCCGCCGAGGACGGTGGCGGCCAGGGTGCAGACGGCGTCGACAGGCGCGAGCACCGCCTGGGCACCGGCCGCGTCCATGCCGCCGGGCAGGGTGATGTGGTCCTGGAGGATGTAGAACTGGAACAGCGAGACGGCGAAGAAGCCGAGCATCATCAGGAACCGGCCGATGAAGGCCCAGCGGAAGTCGGCGACCCGCAGGGTGTCGGCGAAGGCGGCCAACTGGCGCCGCAGCGGCACGGGTTCGGCGACCGGCAGCCGCTCCTCCCGGACCAGCGCGACGAACAGCACGGCCGCGACGGCGACGCTCGCGCCGAGCACGAGGTAGCCGGTGCCGAGCGCGTCGGGGACGTAGCGGGTGGCGAGGGTGACGCCGACGACGGAGCCGATCGGGGTGCCGATGCCGACCATGGCGGAGGCCAGCCCGCGCCGTTCGGCGGGCACCCGGTCGGGCACGACGGCGGTGAGCGCGGCCTGGTAGACGTTCATCGCGGCCTGGACCAGGCACCAGACGATGGTGACCAGCAGGACGGTGCGGACCTGGCCGAGAAGCGCCAGGGTCGCGAAGGACGCGAGGCCGCCGCCGAGGATCCACGGGTTGCGGCGCCGGGAGCGGTCGGAGAGCAGGCCGGCGAGCGGGTTGAAGAGGGTCGCGAAGACGGCCGCGACGCCGGAGACCCAGCCGAGCGCGGCGACCTTCCCGTCCGGGTCCAGCAGTTCGATCTGGGCGGGCAGCAGCACCTGTCCGATGCCCAGGTAGACGAGGTAGAGCACGGCGTTGCCGAGGGTGAGCATCGGCAGCAGCCGACGGCCCCCGGCGATCGGGGGCGGCTTCTCCACCCCGGTTCTCCGGGCGCCGACGGCGGTGTCGGTGGTGGTCATGACCGGCCTCCTGGGTGGCCACAGGTCCCGTGCGTCGGGAAGTCGAGGGGGGCGCCCGGGGGACGGCACGGCTCGGCTCCGGTCGGCGGGCGGGTGGGGCCGACCGGGCGGCTCGGGCGCCGTCTCGGGGTGGCACCAGAGAACCATGAAAACCGAGTAGGCAGTAGGTTTTCGTCCTGTGACCCAGATCACAGATCACCGGCCGCGCGGAGCCGGTGACTAAGGTGACTGTCATGGACGTCAAGGACGGGTCGACGACCCGCGGCACGGGCAGGGGCGCGGCACGCGGCACGTACGCGGTGGGCGACGAGCGGCGCGCCCGCATCCTGGACGCCGCCGTGGAGCACTTCGCCCAGTGGGGCTTCCACGCGACCTCGCTCGCCCGGATCGCCAAGGACGTCGGCATCACCCAGGGCGGCCTGCTGCACCACTTCCGCACCAAGGAGGCGCTGCTGGTCTCGGTCCTGGAGGCCAGCGACGAGCACGACACCGAGCGGTTCTTCGCCGAGGAGTGCGAGAGCGTCGCCGAGTGGTTCCACCGGCTGCTCGACCTCACCGCGTACAACAGCCGGCGCCCGGGCCGCACCCGGATGTTCAACGCCCTGGTCGGCGAGTCCGGGGACCCGGACCACCCGGCGCACGCGTTCTTCGCCCGCCGCTACCGCACCCTGGTCGCCGACGCCGCCCAGTCGCTGCGCCGGGGCCTGGACAGCGGCGAGCTGCGCCCCGACACGGACTGCGAGGCCGAGGCGCGGCAGCTGCTGGCGGTCATGGACGGGCTCCAGCTCCAGTGGGTCCTCGCCCCGCAGGCGGTCGACATGACCGCCGAGCTGCGCGGCTACCTGACGCGGCTGTACCGGAACCTGAGCACCGCCGGGGGCGCCCTGCCGCCGGCCGCGACGGCGGCCGAATAGCCGGGCCGCTCCCCCGCGGCAGGGCGTGGCGGGCTCCGCCTTCAAGTCGCTTGCGGCACGGAGGAGTTACCCAAGAGGCCGGACGTGCTCCGGACGGGAGGGTCAGCGGCGGGACGGTGCCGCGGCGGAGCAGCGGTCGCGGCTCAGGTTTCCGGGGGCAGCGGTTGGCTGACCCAGATGGTCTTGCCGCGGTCGTGGTAGCGGGTCCCCCACAGGTCGGCGAGCTGGGCGACCATGTAGAGCCCGCGCCCGCCCTCGTCGGTGTCGGCGGCGTGCCGCACGTGCGGGGAGGTGCTGCTGTGGTCGGTCACCTCGCAGGTCAGGCCCTGGTCGCGGATCAGCCGCAGCCGGATGGGCGGCTTGCCGTAGCGCAGGGCGTTGGTGACCAGCTCGCTGACCATCAGCTGGGTGCCGAACTCCAGGTCCTCCAGGCCCCAGGCGTCCAGTTGCTCGGCCACCACCGTACGGGCGCGGCCGACCTCCGCGGGGTCGTCCGCCAGGTCCCAGTCGGCGTAGCGCTCCGGTCGGAGGGAGCGCAGCCGGGCGGCCATCAGGACGGCGTCGCAGAGCGGGCCGCTCGGGCTGAGCCGGTCGATCACGTGGTCGCACAGCGCGGACGGATCGGTCTGCGGCGCTTCCGGCGAGGACGGCGAGGCCGGTGAGGACGGTGAGGGCAGAGAGGACGGCGCGGGCAGCGAGCGCAGCGCGGCCACCAGCGCGCCCGGGTGGCCGTCGGCGGCGCCGAAGCCCTTGGTGCTCAGGACCAGGACGTCCCCGTCGGTCCAGGGCATGACGGTGCTCTCGTAGGGCGTGCCGTGGACCCCGAGCGGGCGGCCGACCGGCATGTCGACGGCCCGGACGCTCCGGTCGGCGGCGCGGATCAGCGGCAACGGGTGGCCGGCGCTGGCCAGCGACAGCTCCTGTTTGATCGGGTCGAAGGCCACGAACAGGCAGGTGCTCCCGACCGGACCGTTGTCGGGCTGCGCGAAGTCCACCATGAAGCGCGTCACCAGCGCGTCCAGCCCGGTGAGCACCTCGTCGGGGGTCAGGTCCTGGTCGGCGAGGACCCGGGTCGCGGTCCGGATGCGGGGCGCGTAGAGGGCGGCGGGCAGCCCGTTCCCCGCCGCGTCGCCGACCACCAGGGCGGTCCGGGCGCCGGAGAGCCGGATGTAGTCGTACCAGGCGCCGCCGAGTCCGCTCGGGCCGCGCGCCGGCAGGTGGCGGTAGGCCACGTCGATGGTCGGCTCGTTGGACAGCCGGCTGGGCAGCAGGAGGCGTTGGAGGTCCAGCGCCCGGGCCCGTTCCCGCGCGTAGCGGCGGGCGTGGTCGATGGCGGTGCCGGCCCGCCGGACGATCTCCGCGGCGGTGACCACGTCGTCGCGCTCGAAGCGCCGCGCGACCGGGGGCGGGGTCGCGGGTGGGCCCGGGAGCGGGTGCTCCGGCACCTCCTTGGACCGGACGAGGACCGCGACGCCGAGCGGCTGCTCCCCCGCGTACATCGGTACGACGAGCCAGGAGTGCACCCGCTCGCGGGCCTCCGCCGCGGCCCGGGTGTCGCCGCTGTCGGTGGCGGCCGAGGACAGCTCCTCGCCGGTCAGGAGCAGCGGCCGTCCGCTCGCCAGGGCTCGCCGCACGGGCCCGCCGGGGGTGGACGCGAACCGGTCGGTCTCCCCCGCGCCCGGGTCCGTCGGCCCGGGCCGCCCGGCGTGGGTGGCGGCGGTGGCGGTCGCCGCCCGCAGCAGTGGGAGCGCCGAGGAGGCGGCGTCGGGATCGGGCTCGCCCGTCCCGAGGGCGAACTCGAAGAGTGCGACGTGGGCGCGGTCGCACAGTCGCGGGACCACGAACTCGGCCAGGCGCTGTGCGGTGCCGCGGGCGTCGAGGGGGCCGCCCCCGATCCGCAGCCCCGCCTCGTTCACCAGCCGCAGCCGCTCGCGGGCCTGCTGCTGGCGGGTGTCGTCGACCAGGATGTGCGCCAGGCCGATCGGCTCTCCGGTGCCGCCGCGCAGCGGGAGCACCGTCTCGGACCACACCACGCGGCGGCTTCCGGGCGCCGGCGTGGTGCCCTCCACCCGGACGCGCACCAGCGGCTCGCCGGTGTCCAGCACCGTGCGCTGCCGCTCCTCGAAGGCGTCCAGGTCCAGCAGACCGGGCGGCGCCACCTCCCGCAGGGTCCGTCCCTCGATCCCGGTGATCCCCGCGACCAGCCGGCCGGCCCGGTTGAGGGCGAGGAATCGCCGATCGATGTCGAACACCCCGACGACGACCGGGGATTCGGCGAACAGGGCGTTCAGCAGGGCGTGGTCGAGCTGGGTCCGCCGCACCGCGCCGCCGCGGTCGGCCTGGAGCAGCCAGGAGCCGTCGAGCGGGGTGGCCCAGAGCGCGGCCTCGACCGTGCGGCCGTCGCGGTGGCGCAGCAGGGCGCTGCCGAGGTGGCCGGGTCGACGGCCGACCAGCCGGGCGGTGTCCGCGCGGTCACCGAGGAGGTCGGTCGCCGCGGTGCCGAGGACGTCTCCGGCCCGGTACCCGAGCAGCCGCTCGGCCCCGGGGCTCCAGTGCGACAGTCGTCCGGTTGGATCGACGACCGCGAAGGCGTCGCCCTGCGGTCGCGGGTCGACGCGTGGGCGCTGCGGGGAGGCACCGCCGACGGTCATGGTCCACCTCAGTGCTCCACCGGATCTCTCGGGCCCCTTGCGCCAGGATAGGCCGGGGGTCGTCGGCCTGCCCGGCGCGCGGCCGGGCGCGCGGCCCCGGCGCACCTGTCGCCGGGCATCACCCCCGGGGCGCCCGGCCCCGGGGGCCGACGGAGCCGACGGGCCGGGGTCAGGGCACCGAGAGGCAGTCGCCCATCCTGGTCAGGGCGTCGCGGAGGGCGGCGCGCGTCGTGATGCCCAGCTTGGGGAAGGCCCGGTAGAGGTGGGCGCTGACCGTACGGGGGGACAGGCGCATCTGCTCGCCGATCTCCTTGTTCGTCAGGCCTCCGGCGGCCAGTTCGGCGACCCTTCGCTCCTGCCACGTCAGCGGCACCGCGGCGGGCGCCGGGGCGCGGGACGCGACCCCGGCGGCCCTCAGCTCGGCCTGGGCCCGCTCCGCCCACGCGGTGGCGCCGAGCCGGTCGAAGGTCTCGGCCGCCGGGGCGAGGATCGCGCGGGCCGCCGCTCCGCCCTGGGTGCGGCGCACCCGGATCCCGTGCGCCAGCCGGATCCGGGCCAGCTCGAACGGGAACCGCTCGCCGGCCGGGTGGGACTGGGCGCGTGCGTACATGTCCGCCGCCTCCTCCTCGTCGTCGGCCGTCATCGCCAGGACCCCGTACGTGAGCAGGGCCAGGCGCGGGGAGATGTCGGGCAGGCCGGCGTCGCGCGCGGCCAGCGCGTGGGCCCGGGCCTGTTCCTCGCGTCCGGTGCCCAGGGCGGCTTCGACGAGGTCGAGCAGGGTCCGCGACGCCTGGTGGGCGTAGGGCCGGAACGCGCCCGGTGCCGTGATGCCGATGGCGTGGAGGAACGCGGTCTCGTGGTCGCCGGCGCTCAGTGCGGTGGTCGCGCCGACGGCGTCCGCGATCTGGGTCAGGAACCCGATGGCGCGCGGGCGGGCCCACGCGTCGACCGCGGTCTGGAGGTCGCGCGCCTCCTTCACCCGGCCGCGCACGGCGGCGAGCTGGGCCAGGTAGGCGCGCGTCTGGTAGGCGAACAGGGCGTGGCCGTGCTCGGCGGCCAGGGCCAGGGCGCGGCGTCCGGTGCGCTCGGCGGCCTCCCACTGACCGAGCGCCGTCTGGTCGAGCATGATCAGGTGCAGCATGACGATGCCGCTGGACGCCGCGCCGGTGTCCAGCTCGCGGTCCACCATGCGCTCCAGGTGCGGGCGCAGCGGGCTCAGCACGTCGAGGTGGTAGGCGGACACGGCCAGGCGCGTGACGTCCCACGGCTCCTGGTCCTCCAGGCCCGCCGCGGCCCGCTCCACCGGTTCGGACCAGCCGGCGCCGTGCCGGACCACGTCGCTCCAGGTGCCGCCGTACATCGATGCCCGCTCGGTGGCGGCGTCGCCGAGGGAGGCGAGGGCGCCGACGCCGCCGGGGTCGCCGAGGGAGGCGAGCACCTCGTGGGTGCGCTCCCACGCGCTGCGGCTCCCGGCGTACTGGCTGACGGCGAGCAGGAGGCCCACCAGCCGGTTGAGCACCTCGTCGTCGCGGTCGGCGTCGGGCCGGTCCGAGCGGTGCCGGTCGATGCCGGGCCGGTCGGCCGCCCCTCCGTCGCACAGCCGCTCCACCGCCGCCGCGACCTGGCGGTGCGTGGCCCACACGTCGCCGTCCCGGTACAGCGCCAGGTAGCCGTTGGCGAGGACGGCGGCGGGGTCGTCCTCCGAGCCGTGCGCGGACGCGGCCAGCGCGAGGCCGTGTGCCTGGCCGAGGCGGTCCGCCTGCGCGGCGACGAACGCCGCGTCACCGAGCCGCCTGGAGCGGTCGGCCCGGTTCTCGCTCAGCTCGGCGGCGCGGGTCAGCCAGGACACCGCCATGAGCGCGCCGCCGGTCCGGGTGGCCGACCGGGCCGCGGCTTCCAGGACGGCGGCCACGTCCTCGTCGGGGTCGACGGTGGCGGCCGCCAGGTGCAGGGCGCGCCGCTCCGGGTCCTCCCGGTGGACGTGGGCCAACACCCGGTGGGCGGCTCGGCGTTGATCCATCGTGGCCAGCTGGACGACGCTCGTCCGCACGAGCGGGTGCCGGAAGGCGAGGTCGCCGGAGGCCGGTTCGACGACCAGCAGACCGCACGCGACCGCCTCCTCGACGCCGCGCATGCGGTACCGCCCCGTCCTCGGGGCCGAACCGTCGCCGGACCTGACCGTCGCGCCGTCGAGGGCGCCCGTCAGCAGTTCCGCCCGGACGCTGTCGCCGAGGCGCGCGAGGCGGGCGGCGTAGATCTCCTGGATCCGCCGGGGCAGCGACACGTCGTGCCCGCCGAGGAGGTCGTCCGGCCCCTGGCCGCCGTGGCGGGCGGCGATGTGGGCGGGCAGCTCCACCAGGGCCAGCGGGTTGCCGCGGGCCTGGTCCAGCACGATCGCGCGGAACTGCTTGCCCAGCTCCGGGTGGTGCCGGTCCAGCAGGCAGGTGGCGTCCGCGAGCGCGCCGACCGGCATCTCCGGCAACGCCGCGGTGTCGAACCGCGAGGGGATGTCGCCCCGGACGGCCACCAGGAGTTTGACCCCGGGACTGCCGGCCAGCCGGCGGCCGATGATGCCGCAGACCTCGGCGCTGGCGTCGTCCAGCCACTGGCCGTCGTCGAGGACGAGCAGCAGCGGCCGCTTGGCCGCTGTCGAGGACAGCAGGTCGAGGACGGCGATGCCGAGGGCCATGACCGACGGCGGCGGGGCGCCCGTCCGGCTGAACACGGCGTCGAGCGCCGCCCGGACCTCGGCGTCCGGCTGCCTGCCCTCGGACGGTCCGCCGTCCGGGAGCAGCGGGTAGACGAGCTGGTGCAGCCCGGCGTACGGCAGCTCGCTCTCCGCCTCGACTCCGGTCGCACGGATCACCAGGTGGCCTTCCCTGACCGCGAGTTGCACCGCCAGGTCGAGCAGGGCGCTCTTGCCGACTCCCGCCTCCCCCCTGAGCACCAGGGCCTGCCCGTCGACGGCCTGCACGAACGCGGACAGCCGCGCCCGTTCGCGGTCCCGACCGACCATCACCATGCCCGGTTCCAAGCTCCGTTCCCTCCCCTGCCCCCGAGGCGCACCAGCGTTCTCAACTGGATGGTTAGTTGATTAGACTGTGTCGTGGTTGAGCTGTCAAGTAAATGGTTAGTTAGGAGCTGGCGCATGGAGCGCGACGCCAAAGCCACCAAGCGGAGACTCATGGAGGCCGGCCGGGCCGAGTTCGCCGCACACGGACTGAACGGCGCTCGCGTCGACCGCATCGCCGACGCCGCGCGGAGCAACAAGGCGCAGATCTACCACTACTTCGGGAACAAGGCCGGACTGTTCGACGCGGTCTGGAACGAGCTGGTCGAACAGATCGTCGAGGGCGTACCGGTCGACGTGGAGGACCTGCCCGGGTTCGCGGCCGGCCTGAGCGACCTCTACGCCGAGTACCCGGACATGCCCCGGATCATCACCTGGCAGCGGCTGGAGCGCGGCGACACCCTCAACGAGCTCGGGGTCGCCGAGGTGCGCGCCAGGAGCGCCGTCGTCGCCGAGGCGCAGGCCAGGGGCCTGATCTCGACCCGGTTCGAGCCCCAGGTGCTGTTCTCCCTGCTCGCCCACGTCGCGATGCTGTGGGCGGCGGCCAACCCGGAGGTGCTGACCGTGATGGGCCTCGAAGACCGGGCGCAGCGCCGCGAGACGATCCGCCGCATCGCCACCGCGCTGGTGGAATGAGCCCGCGGGCCGGGGTCGGCCGCCCTCGGCGAAGCGGACGGTGCCGCCCCCTGCCAGGCCGAGGCCGACCTGGCAGGGGGCGGGGGCTGCGGGCTGCCTCAGCCGACGAGGCCGGTGAGGTGCTGCGCCACGGCGGTGGGGGTCGGCATCGCCGCGATCTCGGCGCTGACCTCGCGGGCGGCCCGGGTCAGGGTGTCGTCGGTGAGCAGCTGCTCCAGCAGGGCCGGGGCGATGTCCTCGGCGGAGGCGCGGAGTCCGGCTCCCCGCTCCCGCACCGCGTCGGCGGTGATGAAGCGGTCGGACCCGTCGGGCAGGACGAGCTGGGGGATGCCCGCGTCCAGCGCGCTGAGCGCGGTGCCGCTGCCGCCGTGGTGGATGGCGGCGGCACAGGTCCCCAGCAGCTCCCGCCAGGGGACCCAGCCGTACCCGCGGACGTTGTCCGGCAGGGTGCCGAGGGTGCCGAGGCCGAGTTCGCCGGTCGCCAGTACGAACTCCGCGTCGACGTCGGCCGCCGCCTCGATCACCCGCTCGATCCGGGTCAGGCCGTCCGTCTTGGGCGGGACGGTGCCCAGGGTCACCGCCACGCGCGGGCGGTGGGCCGGCAGGGCCAGCTGGTCGGGGAGCGCGCCCTCACCGTTGTACGCGACGGGCCGCATCGTGCGGCCGTACCGCTCCTGCCCCGCCATGCTGGGCGGCGCGAGGTCGATGGTCTCCGCCGGTTCGGGCAGCAGGTCGATCCCGTGCCGGGCGAAGGTGTCCGCCATCTCCGCGAGCATCAGCGCGCGCAGCTTCGGGGTGCGGACGAATCCCAGGTCGTGCTGGACCGCGGGCACGCCCAGGCGGGTCGCCGCGAGCAGGGCCACCGGGAACTGGTAGTCGTACACCACCAGATCCGGCCGCCACCCCGCGGCGAGTTCGACCATCGCGTCGGCCACCCGGCTGTTGACGTGGGCGGCCAGCGGGACGAAGGCCTCGCGGTCGGCCGAGTTGCTCTCGACCACCCGCCGCATCAGGTCGGGCCGCCGGGTGCGGCCGGCCTCCCTGATCTCCTTGCGCCAGTCGACCCCCGGCGCGATGGACAGGTACGGCAGCCCGGCCCCGGCGACGGCCTCGCCACCGTCCATCGAGGCCACCGCGACCTCGTGGCCGAGTCCGCGCATCGCCCTGGCCAGCGGGACGAGCGGGAAGAGGTGGCCGATGCCGGGGGCGCCGGCGAACAGTACACGCATGAGGGAACCTCGGTCGTCGGGATGGGGGGAACGGCTGCGGCGGCTCAGGAGGCGGCCCGGTGCAGGGCGGCTTCCAGGCCGTTCAGCACGGCGTTGCAGTCGCGCTGCAGGGTCGCGGCGTCGACGGCGCTCAGCAGGTAGACCCCGAGCCAGTTGCGCGACCCCGCGGACGGGTCGAAGGCGGGGACCGTCCGGCCCGCCGGCATCGCGAAGGCGGGGATCGCCTCGATGGTGCTGCCCGGGGACAGCAGGCTCTGCCAGTCCACGGCCTGCGGGTTCCAGACCGGGCTGCTCCGCCAGGGCACGCCCGCCGCGTCGGCCGGGACGACGGCCAGCGAGGCGGCGGCCCTGAGCCCGTCGGTGAGCATGGCCTCGGGGTACTCGACCCGCTCGCCGAGCAGCTGGCGGACCAGCATGCCGATCGGGTCGAGACCGAAGACCTCGTGGACCTGCCTGGTCGTCAGCAGGCCGCCGAACCGGGCCGCGGTCTCGATGACCACCAGCTCGCCGTCCTTCATCAGCTTCAGCTCGGTGTGGGTGCCGCAGTTCTCCAGCCCGAGCGCGTCGACGGCCTGCCGCGAGACCTCCTCGATCCGGCGCTGCAGCGGCACCGCCATGACGGAGGGCGAGGTGCTGGCCACCTCGACGAAGGACGGCACGGTCGGCAGCTTGGCGGTCATCGCCAGCGGGCGGTAGACGCCGTCCGCGACGATCCCCTCCACGCTCACGTAGTCGCCGTACCCCGGCTCCTCGTACCAGCCCTCGGTGGAGCCCTGGGCGATCTCCTCGACCAGGCGGTCCCGGTCGGTGTCCGCGGCGTGGAGCTCGTTCATGCCGACCCGGCTGCCGGCCTGGAGACCGCGCTCGATCTCGGCCCACGCCGGGGCGGCGTCCCCGGGCGAGTCCAGCACGATCTGGGCGACCGACCCGGCGCCCCAGGCCGGCTTGAGCAGCAGCGGGGGCGTGAAGTCGGCCAGGGCGCCGTCGAGGTCCGCGAGGCTGTCGACCCGGCGGAATCCGGGGATCGGCACCCCGGCGGCGGCCCACGCCTCCCGCATCAGCCGCTTGTCCCGGGCGCGGACGATCCCCTCCCCCGCACCGGCCAGGCCGAGACGGCTCGCGGCGTGCGCGACGGCCAGCACCGCGAACTCCGAGAGGGTCAGCACCGCGTCGGCCCCGATGGCCTTCGCGTGCTCCACGATCAGCTCGACCAGGTCGTCCCCGCGCGGCGCGTCGAGCACCAGCTCGACGCCGGTACAGCTCGGCCGCCAGACCTCCTCCCCGGTCGTGGGCAGCGGCGCCAGCGCGAGGACGTGCAGCTCCCCGCAGGCGGCGATGCGCGGGAAGGCGTACTCGAGCGGGGCTCCGCCCTTGACGTAGACGTACAGGATCTTGTTCAACGTGCTTTCTCCTGAAGGAAGTTTACTTGTGCGCGGACGCGCGGGACCACGGGATCGCGGGCACGCGGGACAGCCGGTGCGCGGGACAGCCGGCGCGCGGGACAGCCGGCGCGCGGGATCGCGGCGCCGCGGGCCCGCGGGATCACCGGCCCGCGGGCCCGTGCGGGCTCCGGCCGCGTCAGCCGGCGGTGTGGAAGGGGCGCAGTTGCAGCAGGTCGACCCGGTCGCCCTCGATCGCCCACTCGATGTCGACCGGGGCCCCGTACGTCTCGTCGGGTGCGAAGTGCGACTGCAACAGCCTGCTGATCAGGGCCAGTCGGCGCACGAGCTCCTTGGTCGGGGCGTCGAGATCGGCGGCGGCGGTGCCCAGCGAGACCGTCCGGCTTCCGCCCTCCATGGTGTTGCACAGGTACTGGAGCGGGGCACCCTGTCCGGTGACCACCTCGGTCACCGAGCGCGGCGAAATGTTGAGGTAGACGTTGCGGAAGTCCTGCGGGCTCAGCGGGTTGCAGGTGACCAGGACGCCGCCGACGGTCGCCCCGACCTGCTCCTGGACGATCACGCCCATCCGGCAGTCGTCCAGGGGGATGCCCGCCTGGCGCCGCAGCAGCACCGCGCGCGGCGAGAACAGCGAGGCCCAGACCTCCCGGACCGCGTCGAGGACCGCGTCCGTGCCGCTGACGTGCGCCACCGATTCGTAGAGTCCGGCGGCGGAGAAGCCGGGCAGGTCCTCGGCGTTGGAGGAACTGCGGACGACCTGGACGGGGGCGCCGTACAGGTGCCGGTCGATCGCCCGGTCGATCTCGGTACGGATCGGCTCGGGCAGCGGGGTGCTGCGGATCAGCCGCTGGACGTCGAGGCAGAGTTCCTCGGTCCCCGGCGTCTGCTCGCGGAGCCCGGAGTCGGGCCGGTCATCGAGCCGGTGATCGAGCCGCTCGTCGAGCCGGTCGACGGCGTCCCGGAGTTCCGCCGAGGAGTCGAGGAAGCGCTGCTGGAGGGAGAACGGCAGCACGATCCCGCGCGGCACCTGGGCGTACTCCTTCACCAGGAGCTGTGCGGCGGCGTTCAGTTCGGCCTCGTCCGCGTCCTCCGGGAGGCCGAGCTGCCGGGCCAGGTAGCGCAGCAGGTTGTCCCGGGGCGGCCGGGGCACCTGGTAGAAGCCGAGCCAGCGGGGTGAGCCGTGCTGGAGCAGGTGGGTGAGTTCACCGAGGTTGGCGGCCTTGGTGCCGAAGCGGACGTGGTCCCCCGCGCGCAGCTCGGACAGCGGGGTGACCGGTGTGGGCGCGAGGTCGGGCCGGTCCACGGTGATGCGGTCGGCCGGCGGGATCGGCCGACCGTCCTCGTGGCCGCCGCCCGGCGCAGCGGCTTCGAGGAGGAGCTCCGCGCCGCCGGCTTCGACCCGGTAGCGCACCCACCGGCCGGCCAGTCCGGCGCGGTCGATCCGGTCGAAGGCCTCGATGCCGACGGCGTTGGGGATGCGCCATCCGGCGGCCATCACGTTGATGTGGGAGAGCGGCGTGGTGTGCTCGGTGTGGATGATGCCGGACACCCGGGGGATGTCCTCGGGCACCCGGGGCATCACCACGATGTCGTGCCACTCCAGCGGCTCGGGGTCGGCCCGGTACTCCTCCTCCGAGCGGAACACCCGCAGCCGCCCGTGGGCCGTCCCGGGGTTCAGCGGCACGAACGAGGCGGCGGAGTAGAGCTCGTGGGACAGGACGCGCGGTATCTCGGTCTCCGGGATGCCGGCCAGGTAGCCCTCCTGCCGGTGACCGGCGGGCTTGAGGACCAGCCGCAGCGACGGGTCGATGTGCTCGCGCACGCGGTGGTAGAAGAACCGCAGCATGTCCTGGGACATGGTGTCGACGTCGACCGTTTCCAGGGAGAGGAAAGTGTCGGTCTCGTCGCCGTTTTCGACGCTTTCGACGCTTTCGGCGCCTTGGGCGATTTCAGCGCTTTCGGCACTTGGGGCGATTCCGGCACTTGGGGCGCTTTCGGCGCTTTCCGTGGCGCGACGGGTGTGGCGGGCGAGGGTGCCGAGGTAGAAACGGCGATCCGGATCCCGGTAGACGCGGTCGTTGAACGCGTCGAGCTCGCGGGCCAGTTCGTCGATCGACATGCCGAGGATCTCGCACGCGATGTAGCGGACGTGGAGGGTGCCGTCGGCACTGTCGATGAAGTGAAGCACCGACTCGTCGCAGTCGAGCACGATCTTCACGTAGGGATAGCCCCCGACCTGGCCGGCGAGCCTGGAGAACTCCTCAAGGGTGAGCTTTTCGCCTAAGAAGCGGGGCCGCGTGGTCGCGTCGTTGCGATCCGAACGGGTCATGCGCACAGTTCAGCCATTCGTCATCTTGTGCACGATCCGTGCACAACTGTTGCAGAAGGGTCGGGTACGACCACGCACACAGTGCCACCAGTATGAACGTTTGACGAATGATCACGTGAATTTGGCCATCCCGAACTGATCCGGCCATAAAAGTGCCGCCAAGGAAGCCGCAATTCCGCATCAGGCTGTGGCAAAGGTCACAGCGAGGGGTGACCCGCACTCAATGGGTGCGATCGATGATTTCCGGAACCATTGATTCCTGTACGACCCCTGGCGGGTTCGTTCACCTCTGGACTTCCCTCTTCCTGCGCCCCGCGAAACACCGTGCACCCGCTCTGGTGGACTTTCCGCGAATTGGCGTTGTCCCGCCAGCGCACGACGACGGCCTCCGGGCCGTCAGGTCAGCCGAGCGTGCGGTCGAGATTGAAAGCGGCGCTGATCAGCGCGAGATGGGTGAAGGCCTGGGGGAAGTTGCCGAGCTGTTCACCGGTCGGCCCGATCTCCTCGGCGTACAGGCCGAGATGATTGGCGTAGGTGAGCATCTTCTCGAAGGCCAGCCGGGCCTCCTCCACGCGTCCGGCTCGGGCGAGGGCCTCGACGTACCAGAACGAGCAGATCGAGAAGGTGCCCTCGGCCCCGCGCAGACCGTCGGGGCTGGCCTCCGGGTCGTAGCGGTAGACCAGGGAGTCGGAGACGAGTTCCGCGCCCAGCGCGTCCAGGGTCGTCAGCCACTTGGGATCGCTGGGCGAGATGAACTTGGCCAGCGGCATCATCAGCACGGAGGCGTCGAGGACGTCGTCGCCCAGGCTCTGGGCGAACGCCCGGCGGTCGGCCGACCAGCCGCGTCGCATGATCTGCCGGTAGATCGCGTCCCGGCTCCGCTGCCAGCGGGGAAGGTCCGCCGGCAGCCCGCGCCGGTTCGCCATCCGGATGGCCCGCTCGATCGCCACCCAGCACATCAGCCGCGAGTACAGGAAGTCCTTCCGGCCGCCCCGGGTCTCCCAGATGCCTTCGTCGGGCTGGTCCCAGTGGTCGCAGAGCCAGTCCACCACGGCACCGACCTCGTCCCAGTGATCGCTGCTGATCGGTTGCCCCCACTTGTCGTACAGGTAGACGGAGTCGATCAGCGCTCCGTAGATGTCCAGCTGGAGCTGGCCGGTGGCGGCGTTCCCCACCCGCACCGGGGCGGACCCCAGGTACCCCTCCAGGTGGGACAGCTCGCGCTCGGGCAGGTCGCTGCGCCCGTCGATCCCGTACATGATCTGGAGCGGCCCGGAGGCACCGCCGCCGCCCCGGAGGACGCCCCGCTCGGAGAGGAAGCCCATGAAGGCCTCGGCCTCCGCGGTGAAGCCCAGCCGGAGCATCGCGTAGACGCAGAAGGCCGCGTCGCGGACCCACATGTACCGGTAGTCCCAGTTGCGCCCGCCGCCGATCCGCTCGGGCAGGCTGGTCGTCGGCGCGGCCACCATCGCACCGGTCGGCGCGTAGGTGAGCAGTTTCAGCACCAGCGCGGAGCGGTGCACCATCTCGCGCCACCGCCCGTGGTAGCGGGAACCGGCCAGCCAGTGGCGCCAGAACCGCACCGTCGCCGCGAACTGGTCCTCCGCCTCGGCCCGGGGGCACGCCCTCGGGGCGACGTCGCCGCCGACGCGGTCGAGGGCGAACACCGCCGACTCGCCTTCGAGGAGCTTGAAGTTCGACCACACGTCCACGCCGTCGCGTTCGAGCTGCACCGTGGACGTCAGCGCCAGCGCCAGCGACGGGGACTCGAAGACGGCCTCGTGGGACCGGAGGCTCACGGTGTGCGGTGCGGATCCGAAGTCGAACCGGGGAGCCACCCGCGCCCTGAACGGAAGCGTTCCCCGCGCGCAGACCACCCGCCGGATCAGCCGGTGCCGACCGGCCTCGCGCGACTCGTCCACGACCGGCATGAAGTCCTGGATCTCCGCCACCCCGTCAGTGGAGAAGAACCGGGTGATCAGCACGTTGGTGTCGGGGAAGTAGAACTGCCGGGTGCGCGTCGGCACGTCCGCGGTCAGCTCGAACGACCCGCCCCGGTCCGCGTCGAGAATGGACGCGAAGACGCTGGGGGCGTCGAAACGCGGGCAGCAGTACCAGTCGATCGTGCCGTCCGTCCCCACCAGCGCGGCGGATCGAAGGTCGCCGATCAGGCCGTGCTCGGCGATCGGCAGGTAGCGCGAGCCGCCCGCGCTCCCGAATCCGGCATCCTGCGGTGCCATACCGGCCTCCCTACCGCGGCGGCGTGGGCACCGGGCGGCGGTGCCCGTGGAGACTGGAACGCCGCCGCCGTGGGCCTTGTTCCGGGTCACTCCTCGTGTCGGGGGGCGGCGGGTCGTTCCGGCCGGGACACGAGGGGCGGCAGGGTCCGGGAGAGCCAGTCCCGGACGGCCTTCGCCGTCGTGGCCACGTGCTCGTCGAGGATCGAGTGGTGGTCGCCCGGCACGTCGCCGGCGCGCAGGTGCAGGGTCGGGACCGTCGGCTCCGGCTCCTGGCGGTCGAGGAAGATCCGGGCGTACGCGCCCATCGCGGCGAGGCCGGGCTCGTCGAGCCCGGTCGCGCCACGCACCGCCAGGGCGGTGAGCCGCTCCTCGTCGCGGACGGGGTGGGTGTCCAGCAGCACCACCGCCTCGGCGGCGACGCGGTCCGCGACGGCTCGGGCGACCAGACCGCCGGTGGAACGGCCCAGGAGCACCACCGGGCGGTCGAGCCGCTCGATGGAGGCGGCATGGGCCCGGACGAGGGTCTCCACGTCCTGCGGGACGGGACCGCCGTCGTACCCCGGGTGCGGGAGCACCCAGAGGCCGGGCAGGTGCCGGGCGAGGAGGGTGTACTCCCCGGGGGGAGAGGCGAAGGCGGGGAAGCAGACGATGGCCGGGCCGTCGCCGTCGGTTCCGCCGTTGCTTTCGCCGTTGCCGTCGCCGAGCCTCTTCGGGGCCGGGGAGGGGAGGGTCTCCGCCGACGGCAGCGCCCAGGATGCGGAGACGAGCAGGTGCATGGCCTCCCGGGACCGGCCCAGCTCGCACAGCTTGCGGTACAGGAACGCGAGCGACCCCGGGGGCGGCGGCGGACGCAGCTGCTCGGCGAGGGCCCTGGGCGTGGCGGCGTCGAACACCACCGTGGCGGGCAGGCGCAGGCCGGTCCGCTCCTCCAGCCGGTTGCGCAGTTCGATGGAGGTCAGCGAGTCGAACCCGAGGTCGGGGATCGGGGTGTCCGGATCCACGTCCGGGTAGCTGAGGATCGCGGCGACCTCGGCGCAGACCATCTCCAGGGTGCCGGCCGGCGGGGTCGGTCGCGGCGCGGTCGGTCGCGGGGCGGTCGGTCGCGGCGCGGTCGGTCGCGGGGCGGTCGGTCGCGGGGCGGTCGGTCGCGGCGCGGTCGGTCGCGGGGCGGTCGGTCGCGGCATGCTGGATGGTTCCGGCCGCTGCGGGCGGTCCGGGAGGAGCTCCGGGAGCTCCGGGCGGTCGAAGGCGATCGGCACCAGGACCGGCTCGTCGGTGCCCAGCGCCGCCTCCAGGAGTGCCACGCCCTCGGCGGGGGTGAGGGGCAGCAGGCCGGCGCCGGTGGTCCGGTCGGCCATCATTCCGACCGTCCACGGGCCCCAGGCCAGCGACAGCGCGGGGAGTCCCAACCTCCGCCGGTGGCGGGCGAGTTCGTCCAGGTAGCTGTTGGCCGCCGCGTAGTTGGCCTGTCCGGCGTGACCGAGCACACCGGACGCCGAGGAGAACAGCACGAAGGCGTCCAGGTCCCGGTGCGCGGTCAACTCGTGCAGATGCCAGGCGGCTTCGGCCTTGGGGCGCCACACCGTCGCCATCCGGGCCGGGGTCATCGACGTCAGGACACCGTCGTCGAGCACCCCGGCGGTGTGCACCACGGCCCGCAGGTCCTCGATCGAGTCGACCAGTGCGGCCAGTGCCGCCCGGTCGGTGACGTCCAGGCGGGTCTCGCCGCTGCGGCTGGCGACCACGACGCGCACCCCCTCGGCCCGCAGGTGCTCGGCGACGGCCCGGCCCAGCGCGCCGCCGCCGGTGACCAGGACGGTGCCGCGCCAGCTGAAGGTGCCGCCCGGCACGGGGGCCAGGTTCGCCCGCTCGGACACGAACTCGGTCTGCCCGTCGATCAGTTGGGCCAGGGCGAACCGGCCGGGGTGCTCGGTCTGCGCGACCCGGACCAGTCCGGCCACCGCCGCTCCGGCCGGATCGCCCGGCCGCACCAGGACGGTGAGGTGTTCGTGGCCGGCCTGCAACTCCCGCAGAGCCAGCGTCAGGGCGGCGGGCGCGTCGCCGGGCCGCACCTCATGGACCCGACCGTGCGGCCGCCCCGGGGTCCGGTGCCACTCCGGGCGATACAGCGCGCCGCGGCCGGTCCCGGCCTCACGGGCAACAGCCTTACGAGCAAAGGGAGTTCCGAAAACTTCAGCCCCGACCTTACGCACCACGAGCGACTCGACGCACGCCACCGGCCGGCCCTCCGGATCGGCCACGTCGATCCGCCCCTCCCGGATGCGGACCCGCAGCCCCGTGGCGCCCCGCGCCAGCAGGTGCACCCCGCGCAGGGCGAACGGCACTCCGTCGGTGAGCAGCCGCGCCGGGTGCAGCGCCGCGTCGAGCAGGGCGGGGTGGAGCGCGAAGCGCCCCGCGTCCGGGAAGTCCCCGCGCACCTCGCCGAAGAGTTCGTCGCCGCGGCGCCACACCCTGGACAGCCCGCGGAAGGCGGGTCCGTACTCGGCGTGGTCGACGGCGAGTTCCTCGGCGTCCGGCGGGGGCCACGGACCGGTGTCCACCGGCGGTGCGGGGCGGGAGTCCAGTCGGCCACTGGCGCGGAGGACTCCGTTCGCGTGCACCTCGAACGGCCGGACGCCGTCGACCCCGGGGCGTACGACGATCTCGGCGCGCCGGGTCTCCGGCAGGCGCATCGGCGTGTGCAGGACCAGGTCGTCGACGGTGCCGCAGCCGGCCCGCTCCCCCGCGTACAGCACCAGTTCCAGGATCGCCGTGGCGGGCACGATCGCCGTTCCGTCCACGACGTGGTCGAGCAGCCACACGGGGGTGAGGTCGGCGGTGCACACCACCTCCCCGGAACCGGGCACGACGACGGTCGACTCGACCAGGGGGTGCTCGGCGGCGCGGTCGAGCCAGTAGCGGCGGCGCTGGAAGGCGCGGGTGCCCCGCAGCCGGGCCGCCGCCCGTTCGGGGTCGGTGGTGGGGATGACGCCCTCGCCGAGCGCGGCGAGCGCGTCGCCCGGGCCCAGGTCGACCAGGGCGGCGCCGTCGACGGTGGCGACGTGGTCGGCGAGGCCGGCCGTCTCGTGCAGGCGCCGCGCCCAGTGCTCCGGATCGTCCGGGCGGGCGCCGATGACCGGAACGAGCGGCGGGTGGTACGTCAGGCTCCTTGCCACCTCCGCGAACCGGGACGACCCGTGGGCGGCGAGCAGCCTCGCCGCGTCGGGCAGGGACAGGACGCCCGCCACGTGAGCCGCCGCGATCTGCCCGGCGCCGTGCCCGATCAGCGCGTCCGGGCGGTACCCCCGGGACTCCAGCAGGCGGAACAGCGCCACCTCGTGGGCGAACAGGGCCGCCCGGTCCGCCCTGTCCGCCTGGCCCGCCCGATCCGCCCGATCCGCCCGATCCGCCCGGTCGGTGCCGATCGCCTCCCGCGGCCCGGGGTTCCGTACCGGATCCACCGGATCCAGCTGGGCGCACGCCTCCTCGAAGGCGGCGGCGAACACCGGGTACCCGGCCGCGAGTCCACGTGTCGTCCCGTGCCGCGGCGCCCCCTCCCCCGGGAACAGGAACGCCACCCGCAGCTGCTCGTACTCCTCGACGATCACATGGGCGTTGGTCCCCGAGATCCCGAAGGCCGACACCCCGGCCCGGCGCGGGCGGTCCCGCCCCGGCCGGTGAGGAGCCGCCGGCCAGGGCGTCGGCTCGGTGACCACGCGCACGGCGCCCGCCGACCAGTCGACCCGGGGCGTGGGCTCGTCGACGTGCAGCGTGGCGGGCACGGTGCGGTGCCGCATCGCCATCACGGTCTTGATCACACCGGCGACCCCGGCGGCCGCCTGGGTGTGCCCGAGGTTGGACTTGACCGTACCGACCAGGAGGGGAGCCGACCCGTCCCGGTCCCGGCCGTAGGTGGCGAGCAGCGCGGCCGCCTCGATCGGGTCGCCCAGGGCGGTGCCGGTGCCGTGGGCCTCGACCACGTCCACGTCGGCGCCGGTCAGCCCCGCGTCGGCCAGGGCCTGCTGGATCACCGCCGCCTGGGCGGGGCCGCTGGGCGCCGTGAGGCCGTTGGACGCCCCGTCCTGGTTGACCGCGGAGCCGCGCAGCAGGGCCAGGACCGGGTGGCCGTTGCGCAGCGCGTCCGAGACCCGTTCGAGGAGCAGCACTCCCGCCCCCTCCGACCAGGCGGTGCCGTCGGCGGCCGCGGAGAAGGGCTTCACCCGCCCGTCCGGGGCGAGGCCGCGCTGCCGGCTGAACACGACGAAGCTGTCCGGTGTGGCCATGACGGTCGCGCCGCCCGCCAGGGCCAGGTCGCACTGCCCGCTCCGCAGGGAGTCTGCTGCGAGGTGCAGGGAGACCAGCGAGGAGGAGCAGGCGGTGTCGAGGGTGAGCGCGGGGCCGTGCAGCCCCAGGGTGTAGGCGATCCGCCCCGAGGCCACGCTGCCCGCCGCGCCCAGCGCGATCTGGGCCTGGAGGGGGTGTGCGGCGCCGCGGAAGCGACTGGCGTAGTCGTTGTACATCACGCCGACGAACACCCCGGTGTTGCTGCCGCGCAGCGACTCGGGCGCGATGCCCGCCCGCTCGACCGCCTCCCAGGCCGTCTCCAGCAGCAGGCGCTGCTGCGGGTCGGTGGCCAGGGCCTCGCGCGGCGACATGCGGAAGAACGCCGCGTCGAAGTCGGCCGCGCCTTCGAGGAAGCCCCCGCGCGTGACGTAGCTGGTGCCGACGTGGTCCGGGTCCGGGTGGAACAGCTCGTCCAGGGGCCAGCCCCGGTCGGTGGGGAAGTCCGTGATCGTGTCCTGGCCCGCGGCGACCACGCGCCAGAGGTCCTCGGGGCCGGTGATCCCGCCGGGGTAGCGGCAGGCCATGCCCACGATCGCGATCGGCTCGGTGGCCGTGGCCCTGCGGGCGGGCGGTGGCGGGCCGGCGGCCGCGCCCGTGAGGTAGTCGGCCACCGCTCGGGGCGTGGGGTGGTCGAACACCAGGGACGGCGGCAGGGCGACGCCCAGGTCCGCGCCCAGCCGGTCCCGCAGCCGTACGGTGCCGAGCGAGTCCAGGCCGGCTTCGGCGAACGGCTGGTCCGCCCCGGGCGACCGGCCGGTGATCCCCGCGGTCTCCCGCCGGACCACGTCGAGCAGGTACTGGTGGCGGAGCCGTCGCCGCACCGGCTTGCCCGAGGAGGTCCGCGGGATCCGGCTGACGGGGCGGACCTCCTGCGGCACCCGGTGCGGTGGCAGCAGGCCGCGGCAGGAGGCCAGCAGCGCCGCCGGATCCACGCCGCCCACCACGTAGGCGACCGGTACCTCGCCGAGCACCGCGTCGGGCTCACCCGTCACCGCCACGTCCCGGACGCCGGGGCAGCGGGCCAGGACCTGCTCGATCTCGGCCGGGTGGATGTTCTCCCCGCCCCTGATGATCACTTCGCTCGCCCGCCCGGTCACCACCAGTCGGCCGTCCTCCTCCCGGCCGAGGTCCCCGGTCGCGAGCCATCCCTCGGCGCCGGGCAGCCTCAGCCGGATCTCGCCGTTCACGAACCGGGTGTCGATCCCGGGCAGGACGACGCCGTCGACGGCGATCTTCCCGGACGCCTCCGTGCTGCCGTAGCCGTCGTGCAGCTCCCGGCCGAACGCGCGGCGGAACCGGGTCCGCAGCTCCTCCGGGAGCGGGGCGCCCGCGGACAGGCAGCGCGACGGCAACGGCGCCCCGACGTCCAGGAGTTGGGCGAAGACCGTCGGCACGCCGCCCAGGGCCGTGAACGGCGTCCGGCGCAGCAGGTCGGCGGCCCGGTCCGCCGTGAAGCGGTCCATCACGTAGGCGCTCGCGCCCAGCGCCAGCACGCCCACCACGCACATCGAGTGCCCGAACGCGTGGAACAGCGGCAGCGGCCAGAGCAGGTGGTCCTCGCCGGTCATGCCCAGAAGTCCCCGGTAGGCGTGGTCGGCCGACCGGAGCCAGGCCCCCTGCGTCGACAGCACGCCCTTCGGCTCCCCGCTGGTCCCCGAGGTGTAGTGGAGCCAGGCGGGCTCGTCCGCTGCGAGGTCGTCACGCGGCCGGGTACGGGCGGGCGCGAGCAGCTCGTCGACGGTCACCACGCGGACCCCGGCCACCCGCCGGACCAGCGCCAGGTGCTCGCGGTCGGTGACCACCAACGCGGCGCCGCTGTCCTCCATCCGGAACCGGAGGCCGTCCTCGCCGCTGCGCGGGTCGAGTGGCACCCCGACCGCGGCCGCGCGGCTCACGCCGAGCGTCGCCGTGACGGCGGGCACCCCGCCGGACAGGCACAGCGCCACCCGGCCGCCGCGCTCCACCCGCAGGTTGCCCGCCACCCGGGCCGTACGGCGGGCGAGTTCGCCGTAGTCCACCGCGCCGTCGGCATCGGCGAACGCGGTCTTGTCCCCGCGATCCGCTGCGTGACGGAGGATCAGCTCTTGCACCTTGCACCCCTGCGGTCGATGGCTGAAGTCAAGCACACGGCCAGGACAGGAGGGCAATCCACCGGGGCGGCCCCTCGGCCCGGACTACCGGCTGAGGACCGCCATTCCCCGGTACTCCAGCTCCACCCGGTAGTCGGGCGAGTCGATCTGGGCCTGGAAGGCCAACTCCACGAAGACGGCGACGGACACGGACGCCATGTGCTCGCTCCAGTCGGGATCCAGCACGGCCGCACCGTCCTCGCGATCGGTCAGGTGGACGTCCCCGTGGTGCAGGTAACCCTCCAGGGTGAGCTCGGCGTTCACCCGGACCTCCCCGAGGCTGAGCCCGTACTCGTAGGTCTCCGCCGGCTGCCAGTCGATCGATCCGAGCATCGGGGCCACGTCCGCCACCGAGGTGCCCGTCATCGCCGCGAGCACACGGTGGCCCCGGCCGTTGTACGTCGGCTCGTCGTCCAGATCGACCTCCAGGTGGACCAGATCCGCACAGGCGGACGCGACGGCCTCGCGCAGCGCGTCGTCGAGGTTCCGTGGCGGAGGCCACGGGTCCGACTCCTGAACGAAGGCCCGGAGCAGGACGAGACAACTTCCCCGGACCGTGCGCACGCCGACACGGGGAGAGATGTTGAACAGGGTGTCGTTCTCGGTGTCGTCGGGTGTGTCGAGGATGACGACGACGCTGAGCGGATCCGGCCGGTCCGCGGCTGCCAGGTCCAGGAGTGTCCACTCCGGACGGAACGCCGACTTGAGGTCGATCGGGATCCGGATGTCACTCTCGGGCACCTGGCAGTACAGGTCGTGACTGCTCGTTCCTCCGGTGCCGATGGTGAACCGGTGCTCCAGCGCCGTACCCAGGCTTTGTTCGAGCACCCGCATCACATACGGCACCCCTTGATTCCTGGTCATCATCGGTTCATCGGAACTGATGATGACCAGGAGTGCCCGCAGGATACGGTCGATCTCCTCGTGGACCCATTCCCCGAACCGGCCCCCGAGGTGCCCCCAAACCGCCTCGCGCATGAGGTCGTACGCCTCGCGGATGGAAGGCACCACATAGCCGGGTGCCGCACGATTGCGCAGGAGCGCCAGCGGCGACCGAGAGTGGTGCGCGTGGTGGTTCACCACAGGAGGTGACGTCAACTGCCTCATCGCACGGGCGATGCGCCCCGGTCCCAGCAGCTCGGGTCCCTCGGGAATGCCATTCGCCATCACGCGGTGCAGCAGTCGGGGGAAGGAGTCGGGGCCCGGCCCGTTGCACAGGACGTAGACATCCGCGTCCACCTCCAACTCCATGGGGTACTCCGAGCTACCGGGGAAGCTCTCGAAAATGATCACGATTCGGCGGAAGTCACCCTCCAAGAGGATGTCCGCCAGGTGTTCGAGACTGAGGACTTCGTGCCCCAACACCAGGAAGCGGGGCCCGATGCCCGACCCCACCCGGACGAGTCCGGCGAAGTACAGGAGAAAGGTCTCGTCGCCTCGCCGAAGACTGCGGCGGAGCACGTCGACGAATTCCTTCCGTCCACGGGGCTCCCTCACGACCTGACAGTGGCCGGGTGGCAGATGCCAGCCGTCCGGGGACATCAGCACCCCGCGCATCTCCTCCAGCGCCTCATCGATATCACCGATCCTCGAGAGCTGCGCGCGCTCGGGCACCCCGACGAGCAGCGCCCCGGTCCGGCTCGGGTCCGGGAGGCTCGGAGCGGCGAAATTCTCGGACCGCGGCCGCGCACCCGTCCCCCGCACCGCCCGCCGTCTGCGCCCGCCGTCCAGCACGGCGAGGAGTTCCTCCGAGGCCAGGGCGAACGGCCGCAGCTCGGCGGGCAGTTCCTGGGCGCCCTCCGCCGCGACCGCGGCCACCGCCGTGCCCGCTCCGGGCGTGCGGGCGGCGACGTAGCGCGTCAGCGCGGCCTGGACCGTCCAGGCGTCGTGGCGGCTGAGCAGCGGTGCGAGCCGGGCCCGGGCGGACTCGGAGAAGGTGAGCACGGTGGGCCCGCCGTCCACGGTCGCGATGTCCGCGATGCCGCTGGTCAGCAGCTCGGCGAGATCGCTCACCGAAGCCTCCGGGACCGTCTCCTGCCGGATCAGCCGGAGCAGCGGCAGGCTCATCCGGCTGAACGGGCTGCACAGCGCCGCCAGCCGCTTGGCCGCCGGGGAGCCCGCGTGGAGGAAGGCGGCCGCTCGGCCTTCGGCGTCCGGGGCGGGCGGCGCGTACTCGGCGAACGGCGAGGTGAGGACGCCGGTTTCCGGCAGCAGTA
The DNA here is from genome assembly GCF_042721415.1 of Kitasatospora sp. NPDC058444. NCBI lineage: Bacteria > Bacillati > Actinomycetota > Actinomycetes > Kitasatosporales > Streptomycetaceae > Kitasatospora > Kitasatospora sp. NPDC058444. Next base: position 161,578 of record NZ_JBHXLL010000012.1, read on the forward strand.
CGGCGTCGTGGCCCGCGCGGGCGCCCCGCATCACGCCGGCCGCCCAGCGGCGCAGCGCGTGCGGGGTCAGGGACAGGGTCGGCAGGGCGACCCATCCGAGGTCGGGTCCGAACAGGGTCTTCAGCGCCAGCGGGACGGTGTAGGAGAGCTCCGTGTTGTGGGTGGACGGCGTCCGCTGCCGGACCCGTACGGCGGGCAGGTCCAGTCCCGTGCCGGCCCAGAGCCGTGCGGGCAGCGGGTTGAGCAGGACGACCGAGGTGGCGGCTCCCCAGTCCCGCAGCAGCAGCCGGACATCGGCCTCGCGCCAGCCCGGCGCGGCGCAGTCGGACACGACCAGGACCAGCTGCCGGCCGCCCGGCGCGGGAACCCCGGCGGTCGCGCGCGCGTGGCCGCGGGGGTCGGTGACGCGCGGGTCGGGCCCGACGGTGAGCCGCAGGGACCGGACCAGGCGGAACGCGCCGAGGCCGGCCAGCAGGGAGGTGAACTCGTCGACGGTCTCCCGCCACACCTCCATGGTCGGGTGGGTGTCGACCACCACGACGGCCTCGAACCACGGCTCGGGGGCGGGGGTGAACACCGGGACGAGCTCGCCGCTGTCCGCGTAGGCGCGCACCGTGGCGTCGAGGTCCAGGGTCCGCCGGGTGCCGCGTCGGTAGCGGCGTTTGAACGGGCGCAGGGCACGGCCCAGTTCGAGGGCGTGCGGGAGCGCCCGCCCGGTCGCCACGTCGACCGGGCGGCCGTCCGGTGCGGGCAGGCCGGGCAGGGGCAGACGCTCGTACAGCGGCACGTCCCGGCTCACCGGCCGGGCCTCCCGCGGGGGTTCCGGCGGGGTGTCGTCGTCGCCGTGCGGCCCGTTCGACCGCTCGGGACGGGGGGCCGCCGACGGCGGCGGGGGTGTCGCCGGTTCCGCCGGGCCCGGGTTCCCGGCCGGTGCCGCGGCGAGCCAGAGCGCGTCGGCCACCGTGGCGGCGTCCGTGCCGGGGGGCATCGCCTCGCTGAGCGCCTCGACCAGGGCCGCGAGGCTGTCACGCACCGGACAGGTCCCGCAGCATCAGCCGGAGCAGTCGCTCCCGCTCCGCGCCGGTGGGCGCCCGGTCGTCCGTCACCAGCCGTACGGCGTTGAGGAGTTGGTCGACGGCCAGGCTGTCGCCCCGGGCGATGCGCTCGGCGAACCCGGTGATGACATCGGCGGCGGGGCCCCGGTCGTCCACCTCGCAGCGGAGATGGGCCTCGACCGCGCGGCGCAGCGTTTCCGGGGTCGGTGTCGGCATCTCGTAGCGGATGCAGCGGCGGAGGAAGGGCGCGGGGAAGTCGCGTTCCCCGTTGCTGGTCATCACGATGAACGGGAAGGTCGTGCACTGGACCTTGCCGTCCGTCACCGGGTGGGTGGCCGTGTCGTCCCATTCCCGGACCCGCACCTGTCGGCGCGGGTGGCGGACCAGCTCGGGGATCTCGAAGCGTCCGCTCTCCAGGACGTCCAGCAGGTCGGCGGGAAGGTCCAGGTCGCTCTTGTCGATCTCGTCGATCAGCAGGGCCCGGGGCCGGTCGCCGGGCAGCAGGGCGGTGCCCAGCGGGCCCAGTTGGAGGAACGGGGCGATGTCGGCGCTGCCGTGTACCCGGCCCGGGTAGCGGCCCGCCCGGCCCACCCGCTTCGGGCGGGCCGGGCGGGGCGCCGCCGGGGCCGACCGGAGCCGGAGGGCGTGGATGTGCCCGAGCGCGTCGTACCGGCAGAGGGCGTCCGCCAGGCTGCTGCGGGACGTGATGTGCCACCGCAGGGGCTTGCCGAGCTTCAGCTCGGCCGCGACCTGCTCGATCACCGAGGACTTGCCGGTGCCGGTGCTCCCGGTGATCAGCAGCGGCCGGTGCAGGTACAGGGCCGCGTTGACGGCGTCGGTCAGGCCTTCCGGCGGCAGGAACGCCGTGGCGGAGTCTCCGCCGGAGAAGCTGCGCCACGGCGGCGGGGGTGGGAAGTCGACATCGCGGGGCCGACCGTCGCCTCGGTAGTACGTGTTCCAGGTCATCAGGTGCTCCTCGGGGCGAACGGCGCGTGCTGCTCGTAGGTGTCGCAGAAGTCGAACCAGTCGGTGTCGTGCCAGGCGGCACGGAGGCAGGCGAGCGGACCGAGGTGGTCGGGAGCCTCGGCGCACCCGTCGTCCTCCTCGTCCCAACTCTGGCGCTGCGCTTCGTTCAGGACCTCGGGCAGTCGCTCCCAGACCTGGCCGAGGCGGGATCGGGCCGCTTGGTCCACATCGCCCTCCGTGTCCGGCCAGAACAGGATCGGGGTGTAGGGCAGGAGCGCCGTGACCAGTTCCTGGAGGTGCGAGGGGCGGTGGCCGACTCCGATGGCCCGTCCGTACTTCCCCCTGGCCAGGCTCGGCATGAGCTGCGCCACCACCGTGCGCTCCTGGTCCAGCCAGTCGACGGGGGCGCTCTCCAGGGGGTCCTGGCGGAGCGTCTCCAGCTGGGCCCGGGCCCGCTCGTTCAGTCCGCGCATCCCGGCCGGCACCACGAGGCGCCCGGACCAGCGCAGCGTGACCGTGCGGTGGGTGCCCAGCAGGTACTGGTCGACCAGGGCCTGCTCCGGGCGCCAGTTCAGCAGCACCGGCGCGGTGGCGACGATGTCGACGTGCCCCACCTCGGCGCGGCCCGGGGACGCCTCGTACGCCCAGGCGATCACGTCGGGCAGGACGGCCTCCACGCCGGTCCGGTCGGGCCGGCACGGGAAGTGCTCGTGGCGCAGGCAGCCGGGCCCGTCGCGCAGGCACGCGGACAGCGAGTCGGGCCAGTCCACCTGTGCCGCGTGCAGGCTGATGACCAGCCGCAGCGCCCGCTCCCGGCGGTTCCGCTCGTACCTCTCGCGGGCGTCGTTGAGGCTGATGGGATCGGCCGTGTTCCGGGCCCAGCGCCGCACCCGGGTGTCCGACAGGTCGCTTCCGCAGGTGTCGGCCACGGCGACCACGTACCAGGCCAGGGCGAGGTCGGGGGACACGGTTCCGGCCACGCTCGGCGTTCGCAGTGCCGCGTGTTCCAGGAGGTGTCGGAGCAGCGCACGGCCGGTCAGCCCACCGGGCGGCCGGACCGGCTGGATCCCGTCGGCGGCCCACTGGCGGTTGAAGTCGGCCGCGAGCCGGCGCAGCAGCGGGGTGGTCAGGGCGGACCCGGCCAGGTCGACCAGGAGGCTGCCGGTGTCGATCGCGGCGACCAGGCCCTCGGCGACCTCGGCCGCCCACCGGGCGGCGGGCGGCCCGGACGGGTCGAGGGCCCGTTCGGAGAGCTCGGTCAGGGCCTCCCGGCTCCAGGGGTCCGGGGTGGCGGGGCCGCCGGGCCAGTTCCGCAGCGCCTCGGCCAGGTCCTCGGCGCCGATCGCACCGATGCCCTGGTTCTGCGTCCACGGTCGGCGCAGCCGGTTCAGGGCGAGCCACAGTGGTTCCTCGGCGTCGGCATCGCCGTCGAAGTCGACGTTCTGGACGTCCTGGTCCTTCAGCCTGGGCCCGACCCGCAGTTTGAGCGCGCCCGTCCTGAGCATCTCGCCCTCGTCCGGGATCCCCTCGCTGAGCGCCTCGGCCAGCTCGTGGCTGAAGTCCAGCCGGTAGGCCTCCTGTTGGGAGCCGCAGGCCATCAGCACGGAGAGCCGCTTGCTCCCGTTCCTGAAGCCACCGGCCAGGGCCGCGGTGTTCGGCACGCCGGCGCCGGCGTGACAGGTGTCGATGAGCGCGATCACGCCCGTGGCGCCGGTGGCGTCGCTCGCCAGTTCCAGCAGGGCCGCCACGTCGAGGGAGCGGTCGGCCTCGTCGGGGAGGCTGTCCGCGGCCATGTACCAGAGCTTCCCTCCGGCCAGCGGGGTCTGGCCGTGTCCGAGGAAGGCGAGGACCAGGGTGGCGCCGGCCCGCGCCGCCACCCGGACGGCCGCACGGATCGCCTCGTCCGCCTCCCGCCAGGTGACCGACCCCGACCGCAGGTGTGCGGCGTCCCCCGCGGGGGCCGGACTGGGCTCGCACCTGCCGGTCCGCGGATCGGTCAGCACGTCGAAGAGCCGGTCGGCCCTGGCCGTCAGGTCCGGGAGTTCCGGCATCGCCGCGCACTGGGTGGCGATCAGCACCAGGTGACGGGCCGGTGGCCGCCACACCTCGCTCATGACCGTGGGGCCGTGGCTGCCCGGGCCTCCAGCACCGGACCCGCGACCTCCTCACGCCGGAGGTAGGTCGTGGCGTCGTGGGACCAGAACCTGGCGGACGTCAACCGGTGCGGTGTCGGCCGGACGCCCGCCGAGTTCGGCTCGACGGCCTTCACCAGCCGGCGCTTGGGCACCACGAGGTCGTCGCTGTCCCGGAAGTCGGCCCAGGCGGCGACGGTCTCCGGGGTCGCGGGCGGGCGGGGCCTGATCAGCGGCCGGACCACCCCGGGGGTGGCGATCGGCGAGCCGACCGTGACCAGGAGTGCCACCGGACCCCGATACTCCGCCAGGGCCTCCAGGGCGACCACCGTGCCCAGCGAGTGCGCCACGACGATCGCGGGCCGGGACGGGTCGAGGCATCGCAGGACCCGGTCGCGCACCCGCCGGTCGAGCGTCCGCCCGGTGGCGTCCGGCTCGGCCCGTCGCAGGTAGCGGCCCGGCTGGGAGAGGATCCCGAGCAGTTCGACCCTGCTGAGCCGCCGGGCGCCCCAGCTCAGCCCGGGCAGCGCGGCGACGGAGGCCAGCATCAGGTTCAGGTGCCGCACCGGGTTGAGCACGCCCTGTGCCTCGCCCTGCGGGCTCAGCTGGGCGCGCACCCGGGCGAGGCCCCGGTGGTCCTGGTGCCCGGGCGACGTGGCGAGCTCGTCGAGGAATTCGGCCAGCAGGTCCAGGGTGAGCACCGCCTGCTCCTCGTCCGCCCCCGCGCCCGCTCCCTGGGCACCGTTCGCGGTGAAGAGGTCGCCGTAGGAGGCGAACGCCGAGTCGGCGGCCAGGGCGGCGGCCAGGGCGGCCCGCTCCGGGGCGCTGCCGGCGGCGCCCGCGCCCTCGGCCAACGCCCGTGTCCAGTCGGCGAGTTCCTTCGCCGCGTCGCGGGGGCCGCCGATGCCGTGGACGAAGACCAGCTGCGGCCTTGTCTGCCCGGTCGCCATGGTGTCGGTCGTCATGGCCGGTCCCCCACATCCGTCAACGCGCCGCCCCTCCCCCTCCGCCCGGCCGGCCGCGGGCCGCCCGTGGGCGTGTCCACGGCGGTGGCGACGGTCGAGCCCGTGGCCGCGCACCGATCGGAGCAGGGGGAGACGAACGGTACCAACATCCGCTGCCCGACCGTGAATCCGGCCGGTCGGGACGCCGCCGGCCGGTCGGCTCGCCGCGGCCCCCAGGTCAGGGAGACGGGGGGTCGGGAGGCGGGCCGTCGGGGTGGGTCGAGGAGTGGTAGGCGGCGACGGCGGTGGGGAGGGTGGGGAAGATCCGGTCGGGGCCGACGGAGGCGCTCAGGCCGTAGGCGTCGAGTTCGGCGCGCAGGTCCTGCTTGACCCGGGCGAGGGCGAAGACGATGCCCCGGGCCTCGAGTTCGATCCGCAGGGCGTCCAGGGAGTCCAGGGCGGTGATGTCCACCTCGACGTTCGCCTCGGTGTTGAGGACGAACCAGCGGACCGGCTCGGGCTGTTCGGCCAGGGCGGCGAGCGCCCGGCGCCGGAGGTTCTCGGCGTTGGCGAAGAACAGCGGGGAGTCGTAGCGGTAGACGAGCAGGCCGGGGACGGTGCGCGCCTCGGGGTAGTCGTCGACGTCGTGCATGCCGGCCACGCCCGGCACCAGGCCGAGGACGGCGTCGTGGGGGCGCGCGACCCGGCTGAGTAGTTCGATCACCGACAGGCCCACCGCGACCAGGACGCCGTAGAGGATGTCCAGGCTCAGCACGCCGACCATGCAGCCGAGCGCCAGCAGCAGTTCGCGGCGGCGGAAGGAGGCCAGCCTGCGGAAGCCGGCGAGGTCGATCATCCGCAGCGCGGCGAACACGACCAGGGCCCCGAGCACGGCGTCCGGGGTGTCGTGCAGCAGCGGGCTGAGGAACAGCAGCACGGCGACGACGCCGACGCCGGCCGTGAGGGCGTACAGCTGGGTGCGCCCGCCGGCCGACTCGGCCAGCGCGGTGCGGCTGGCGCTGCTGCTCACCGGGAAGCCCTGGAGGAAGCCGGCGCCGAGGTTGACCGCGCCGAGCCCCAGCAGTTCCTGGTTGGCGTTCAACCGCCGTTCCTCGCCGGGCTTTTCGAAGGCGCGCGCGGTGAGGATGAAGTCGGTGTAGCCGACCAGGAGGATGCCCAGTGCCGGCATCAGCAGCCGGTTCAGCTCGGTCAGGTCGGGCAGCGCGGGGCGGGGCAGCCCGGCCGGGATCTCGCCGATCACCGCGAGGCCGTGGTCCTCGAGCGAGAACGCGGCCGAGACCGCGGTGCCGAGCACGACGGCGAGCAGCGGTCCTGGCAGGCGTGGGAGGAGGCGGGCCATCAGGAGGAGGAAGAGCAGGGTGGCGGCGCTGAAGGCGACCGTCGGCAGGTGGGCCTCGGTGAGGTTCGACGCGAAGGACGTCAGCTGCGGGAAGAACCCCTCCCCCCGCACGTCGATCCCGGTGAGTTTGGACAGCTGGTCCACGATCATGATCAGCGCCACGCCGGCGAGGTAGCCGATCAGCACCGGCCGGGAGAGCAGGTCGGCGACGAAGCCGAGCCTGGCCAGCCAGGCCAGCACGCACAGCAGGCCGACCACCACGGCCAGGCTCGCGGCCAGGACGGCGTACCGGGCGGTGTCGCCGCCGGCCAGCGGCCCGATCACGGTGGCGGTCATCAGCGCCGTGGTCGACTCCGGCCCGACCGACAGCAGCCGGGACGAGCCGACGAGGGCGTACAGCACGATCGCGGGCAGGATGGCCCACAGCCCGGTGACCGGCGGCAGGCCCGCCACGCTCCCGTACGCCATGACCTGGGGCACCAGGTAGGCCACCACCGTGGCACCGGCCAGCAGGTCGCCGCGCAGCCAGTCCCGCCGGTAGGCGCGGAGCACCGCGAGTCCCGGCAGGGCCGGCACGACGCGGCGCCATCCCCGGTCGGGGGGAGCACCGTCGGGAGGAGCGGCGTCAGGGGGAGCACCGGCGGCCATGGATCTCCTCAAGGACTCCGGAGCACCGTCACGGACGGGAGGCGGCCGTCGCCGCGCCGCGGGCGGCCGGCGATCGGCGGGCCACGAACTTGCCCAGCTCCCAGAGCAGCAGGAGCGCGACGGCGGCCAGCAGGGCCCAGCCGAACTGCCGGGCGTCGATGTCGGTGGTGCCGAGGAGGCGGTGGAACGCGTCCATCTGGGTGACCAGGACCGCCAGGGCGAACTCACCGAGGGCCGCCAGGTTCATCTGCCGGCTGTCGAAGGTGCTGACGGTCAGCGCCGAGCCGCGCTCGCTGCGGCACTCGTAGGCCGCCACGATCAGGCAGAGCGCGAAGGCGGTGAAGGCGATCGAGTTGCCGATGTGCGCGCTGTGGTAGTGCGCCTCGCCCAGTTTGGTCAGCCCGAGCAGGGCGACCGTGACGGCCAGTCCGGCGAGCCCGACGGTGATCATCACGGGTCTGGTCAGCACCGTCTCGCCGCGCGGGCGCGGGGTGCGCCGCATCAGGCCGGGGCTCTCCTGGTCGAAGCCCAGGGCGAAGCCGAACGGGGCGTTGACCACGAAGTGGACCCACAGGACCTGCGCCGGGGTGAACGGCTCGCCCGCGGCGATGTTCAGGAGCGCGGCCCCGAGGAAGGTCAGCACGAACGTCACCAGCAGCACCAGGACGAACCGGATGTACTTGGTGAGGTTGTCGTAGAGCTTCCGGCCCTCCTCCACGGCGTAGACGATGGTGGCGAAGTTGTCGTCGGCGAGGACCATGCGGCTGGCGTTCTTCGCCGCGTCGGTGCCGCTGCCCATGGCGATGCCGATGTCGGCCGCCTTGATCGCCGGCGCGTCGTTGACGCCGTCGCCGGTCATGGCGACCACGTCGCCCTTGCGCTTGAGCGTGGCGGCGAGCAGCACCTTGTGCTCGGGCGCGACCCGGCCGACGACTCCGATGCCGTCGATCCGGGCCAGCCGCTCGTGCTCCGGCAGGGCGGCGAAGTCGGCGCCGAGGACGGCCTCCCCGTCGATGCCGAGCTGCCGGGCGATGGCCGCTCCGGTGGTGACGTCGTCGCCCGTCACCATGCGGACCCGGATGTGGGCGGCCTGCGCGCTGGCGACCGCGGCCTTCGACTCCTCGCGCGGCGGGTCGACCATGGCCACCAGGCTGGTCATCCGCAGGTCCTCGACGTAGGCCAGCAGGTCGCCGTCCGGGTCGAAGTCCGCCGGGTCCAGGTCGCGGACGGCCCCGGCCATCACCCGCAGCCCTTCGCCGCCCATCCGCTCGGTCTGAGCCCGGGCGCGTCCGCCGAGGTCGGCGTCCCAGGGGACGACGACGCCGTTCGCGACGGCCGAGGAGGCGCGGGCCGTGACGGCGGGGGCCGCGCCCTTCACGAAGCACCGCACCACCGCCCGGCCGTCCGCGTCCTTCGCCTCGTTGAAGCTGGCCATCAGCTTGTAGGTCGGGTCGAAGGGCAGCGTGGCGAGCCGGGGGAGGCGCTCCCGGGTGCCCTCGATGTCCAGCCCGGCCTTGTGGCACAGGACGAGCAGGGCGCCCTCGGTCGGGTCGCCGACGACCTCGCCCCCGACCAGTTTCGCGTCGTTGGCGACCAGGTAGGGCAGGACGGCGTCCTCGATGCTCGGGGCGGAGCCCGCGGCGTGGTGGATCCGCCCGTCGAGGCGGTAGCCGGTGCCGGAGACGGTGTAGCGGTCGGTGGGGCTGAGCACCTCCACGACCGTCATCTGGTTCATCGTCAGGGTGCCGGTCTTGTCGGAGTTGATGGCCGAGGTGAAGCCGAGGGTCTCGACGGACGGCAGCTCCTTGACGATCGCGTGCCGCTTGGCCAGGTTGAGGCTGCCGACGGAGAGGATGACCTGGCTGACCGTCGGCAGCGCCTCCGGGATGGCCGCGATGGCCAGCGAGACCGCGCTGACGAAGAGGGCGTCCCACGCCTGGTCGCGGCTGCGGCCGAGCGCGAACATCACGACCATGGTCAGGCCGGCCGCCGCCGCGATCCACAGCGTCAGCGTGTTGAGTTCCCGGGTGAGCGGCGACTGCTCCTTCTCGGTCGCCGACAGCATCCCGGAGATCTTGCCCAGTTCGGTGCCGGAGCCGGTCGCCGTGACGACGAGCAGTCCGCTGCCGTGGGTGACCGGGGTGTTCATGAACGCCATGTTCGTCTGGTCGCCCGGGCCCAGCGGTTCGGCCGGCAGGGTGCCGGTGTCCTTGGCGGCGGGGACGCTCTCGCCGGTCAGCGCCGACTCGTCGATCTGCAGGGCGCTGGCCTCGACGATCCGCCCGTCCGCCGGGACCTCGTCGCCCGCCGAGAGGAGCACCGCGTCGCCCACGACCAGCTGTTCGGCCGGGATCTCCGCCTCCGTGCCGTCCCGCCGCACCCGCGCGGTGGCCTTCATCATCGACCTCAGCGCGTTCATCGCGCTCTCGGCCTTGCCCTCCTGCCGCAGGCCGACCACCGCGTTGAACAGCGTCAGGACGATCAGCAGGATCCCGGTGGTCCACTCCTTGATCGCCAGCGAGACCACCGCCGCGGCCAGCAGGATGATCTGCATGTAGCTGCGGTACTGGTCGAGGAAGCGCAGCCAGTCCGGCCTCGCCTTCTCCTCGGGCAGCGCGTTCGGCCCGTTCGCGGCGAGCAGTTCGGCCGCCCGGGCGGCGGTGAGCCCGGTCGCCGGGTCCACCCCGAGCGCGGACGCGACCTCGCGGGGAGGTCGCGCGTACCAGGGGTCCGGGGACTCCTGCGGGCCGGCCGGCCCGGGCTGCTCCGCCATGCTTCACTCCTCAAGATCCGAGTGGCCCCCCGAAAGATCCCGGAACGAAAGATCCCGGAACGCGCCCGCGGGTGCGGGTCACGCGCGGCTGCCTCAGGAGGCCTCCGCCTCCAGCCGGCGCCTGGCCGCGCGGAGGTCCTTCCGGGCCTGCTCGTCGACCGTGGGGAACCGCGGATCGATCCCGATCAGGGTGTGCGCGAGCACCGCCGCCGCGCAGATGCGCGCGAACCACTTGCGGTCGGCCGGCACGACGTACCAGGGCGCCCAGGGCGTGCTGGTGGCCGACAGCATGTCGGAGAACGCCTCCTGGTAGTCGTCCCAGTGCTCGCGCTCGCGGATGTCGGCCCCGGAGAACTTCCAGTTCTTCTCCGGGAGGTCGATCCGCGCCAGGAAGCGGCGGCGCTGCTCCTCCTTGGAGAGGTTCAGGAAGATCTTCACCACCTTGAACCCGTTGTCGGTGAGGTAGCGCTCCCAGTCGTTGATCTCCCGGTACCGGCGGTGCCAGACCCCGGGGCCCTTCGCCTCCGCCGGCAGCTTCTGCCGGTCGAGGTTCTCCGGGTGGACCCGCACCACGAGGACCTCCTCGTAGTGCGACCGGTTGAAGATCCCGATGTCCCCGCGCGCCGGGAGCCGCTGGGCGTACCGCCACAGGAAGTCGTGGTCGAGCTCCTCCGCGGAGGGCACCTTGAAGCTGCTCACGTGGACGCCCTGCGGGTTCACCCCGCTCATGACGTGACGGATCGTTCCGTCCTTCCCTCCGGCGTCGAGCGCCTGGAGGCAGAGCAGCACGCCGTAGGTGTCCTGGGCCGCCAGCCGCGCCTGGTACTCCGAGAGCAGCGACACGCCGGTGCGCAGCAGCTCGACGCCGTCGCGCTTCTTCATGCCCGCCTTGTACCGGGGGTCGAAGTCCTCGGCGAGGTTCACCCGCGACCCCGGCTTCACCCGCAGCGGCTTGATGAACTTCGCGATGCGCCTGGCCGTTCGTCCGTCCGACATGGCTGTACCAGTTCCTCTCGGGTCCGGCGGGCGTCACGAGGCCTGCCGTGCCGCCCCGTCCGCACCCGCGTCCTCGACGCGGCGGAAACCGGGGCCGACCAGCACGGAAGAGTGCTACCTGCCACGCTGTGGCCACCGGACGACCGTGTCAATCGGACGCCGTCCCGACGGAATCCGTCCGGGCCGGGCCCGCCCGGGCCGCCCGGCGGGGGCCTCGCGGCCGGATCGCCCGTCCGGCGTCCGCGTGTGGCAGGCCCCGCCGCCGGTGCCGACGATGGGGCTGCCGGGCAGTACCCCCGCGATCGGAGGCCGTGATGGCGACCCTGACGGTATGGCGTTTTCCCACCGCGAACGGAGCCGAGGAGGCCCTGGCCACGTTGAGGAGACTGGGGCGCCAGGAGCTGATCAAGGTCCAGGACGGAGCCGTGATCACCTGGCCGGAAGGGGCCAGGAAGCCGAAGACCCGCCATCTGAGCGACATGACCGGGATGGGTGCCGTGGGTGGTGCCTTCTGGGGCTTCCTGCTCGGGATGATCTTCTTCGTCCCGGTGCTCGGCGCGGCCGTGGGCGCGGCCGGCGGCGCGCTGGGGGGCCACCTCGCGCACGTCGGCATCGACGAGGACTTCGTCAAGCGGCTGCGGCAGAAGGTCACCCCCGGCACCTCCGCCCTGTTCGTGCTCAGCTCCGACGCCGTGCTCGATCCGGTCAGGGCCGCGTTCGAGGGCCTGCACGCCGAACTCCTGGAGACGGACCTCTCGGCGGACGAGGAGGCCCGGCTGCGCGAGGCGTTCACCGAAGGCGAGTGAGGCGCCGCTCCGTTGGTCCGTCCGTTGGTCCGTCCGAGGGCCCGTCCGAGGGTCCGGACGGCCCGCGAGCGCGACCGCCCGCGGGCTCGGGGACCGTACGCGTCAGGCGGGGGGTCAGCCGAGGCGGTCGGCGAGCAGCCGGGCCAGCCGACGCGCCCCCTCCTCCACCTGATCAAGCGTCAGCACACTGACGGACAGCCGGAGTTGCTTGGCCGCCTCGGGCGCGTCGTGGAAGTGGCGCATCGGCGTCCACAGCACGCCGTAGTCCTGTGCGGAGGCTTCGAGGAGGGCGTCGTCCGCCTCGAAGGGGACGGTGACGACGAGGAAGAAGCCGCCGGTGGGGGTGTTCCAGGTGACCGGGCTCCCGGGCGGGAAGTGGTCGGCGAGGGCGGCCAGCAGGCGCCGGAGGTTCTCGCGGTAGCGGGCGGTCTCGCGCTCGTTGGCACGGACGAGGCTGCCCTCGTGCTCCAGCAGCTTGCCGGCGATGACGGCCTGGGCGATCGGCGAGGTGTTGACCGTCACCATGCTCTTGAGCTTGGCGAGTTCGTCGGCGAACAGGCCGGTGGCCCCGCCCGGGGTGACCACCTCCTGGTCGGCCACCACGAAGCCGATCCGGGCACCGGGCAGGCCGGTCTTGGCATAGGACCCGAGGTAGACCACCCGGCGCCGGGTGTCCAGCGCCTTGAGGGTGGGCAGCCGCTCGTCACCGGCGCTGAACAGGCCGTACGGGTTGTCCTCCAGGAGCAGCAGGTCCTCGCGTTCGGCGAGGTCCAGCAGGGCGTGGCGGGTGGCCAGGTCGAGGCTGAGGCCGGAGGGGTTGGAGTGGTCGGGCAGCAGGTAGAAGGCGCGCGGGCGCAGCCCGTCGGCGCGGGCCCGGCGCAGGACGGCGGCGAGGTCGTCGAGGTCGACGCCGCGGGGGCCGCTGCGGACGGTGCGCACGGGCATGTCGACCAGGCGGGCGGCGCCGGTGAGGCCGACGTAGGTGGGCGCGACGGCGAGGACGGCGTCGCGCTCGTCGGTGCGCAGCGCGCGCAGCACCAGGAACACGGCCTCCTGGCAGCCGACCGTGACCACGACGGAGGCCGGGTCGACGGTGATGCCCTCGTCGACGGCGAGGTTGCGGGCGACCAGCTCGTGGATGACGCCCTTGGTGCGGCCGTACTGGAGGAAGGTGCGGGCGGCCTGTTCGGGCGTGAGCCCCTGGCCCTCGGTGAGGTGGCGCTCGAAGCGGCGCAGGTAGCGGTGGACGTCCTCGATCGCGAAGAACTCCTCGCTGGGCCGGCCGGCGGCCAGCGAGACGGCCTCGGGGTAGCGGCCGGCGATCTCGTTGAGGAAGTTCATCGACTCCAGGGCCGGGTCGGCCAGCGAGGAGTGCAGGGCGGCGAGGTCCAGGCGGGTCGGGGTGGCGTCGGAGGTGATGGTCAACTGGGCTTCCTAGCGGGCGGGGTGGGAAGTGCGGTGGGCCGGGTGACGGTCCGCAGGGTACGCGCCTCGGCGGTGGAGGCACAGCCGGCCGGGCCGAGGGCGCCCGCCATCGCGACCGGACCCGGTCAGCCGTTCCAGGAGCCGGCCGTGCCGGTCGTCCGGGCCGGGGCGGTCGTGCCGGTCGTGCCGGTCGTGCCGGTCGTCCTGCTCGGGCCGTCCGGGCCGGCACCCCGGCCGCCGGGGGCGGCGGCGGGCCGCAAGAAGTCCGCCCCCGCGCCCGAGGTGGTCGGCCGCGCGCCCGGCGCCGAGCTGCCCGGGGCGGTACCGCTCGCCGGCCCGGTGGAGGTGCGCGGCACCGCGCCGGCCGAGGCCGCCGGAGCGAGGTGCGCCGCGGTGGTCCGGCGCGCGGCCGGAGCGGCGGGGGCGGTCGACGGGTCGTCACCGCCCGGTGCGACCCGCTCGATCCGCAGCACCAGGTTGCGGTCCTGCCGGTCGCCGGCCAGGTCGCGGTTGCGGCTGTGCACGACCTGCGTCAGCACGCCCCGGATCTCCTGCCACCGGCCCTGCACCGCACGGATGTTGGAGCACCAGCCGCTCTGGTCCCGGTGCTCCAGCTCGAGCTCCCAGCGCTCCGCCTCGACGTGGTGGACGGCGCCGACCTCGCCGGGGATCTCCACCGGGGCGGCGCCCCGGACGGTCACCACCGCCCGCTGCGGGAACCGCCCCTCCACCGCCGTCACCGTGATCCGGCTCGGCCCCTGGTACCAGGCCATCGCTGTCCTCCCTCGTCCGCGCTCCGGGCCGGCTGCCGACCGGCCCCAGCCGGTAGCACGGACGGCGCCCCCTCCGGGGTTCGATCCGCCGGCGTCCGGTCTGAACCCGGAGGCCCACGCCTTCCGTTCGGCGGGGCGGATCCCGTCCCGCACACCGCCGACCGACGGGCACCCGCCGCCACGGCCGACGGCCGGCCGCGGACGGACCGGAGTCCGTGCGCGGCCGGCCGTCGGGTCCGGCTCAGCGGTCCTTGTCCGCGGCGATCAGGCCGGCCTGTCCGGCGGTCAGCCGGCCCTGGTCGTACAGCCATCGCACCGTGTCCGCCATGGTCTCGGCGGTCGGCCTCGGGCTCAGCCCGCCGGTGCTCGCGGCGGGATCGACCGGGGTCGCACAGGCGCAGGTGTACACGGCGCCGTACTCGGCGGGGATGTGCCAGGGCCATCCGCGCTGGAGCAGGCTGGCCAGGGCACCGACCGGCAGCATGGCCCGGGCGGGGAGGAAGGCCGCGGGCAGCCGCCGCCCGGTGACCTCCCGCAGGGTCCGCACGTACTGCCGGGTGGGCAGGTGGTGGCCCGGCCCGAAGTGCCGGTCGGTGCCCGCCCGCGGCGTGGTCAGCAGCCGGGCGTGCAGCTGCGCGGTGTCGCGGACGTCGCCGACCGGGAAGCCGCCGAGCGGCCAGATCGGCATCAGTCCGCGCAGGGTGTTGCGCAGCCGGGCGTTCTGGTCGCCCAGCCCCGGGTCCTGCGGGCCGAGCAGCGCGGGCGGGTAGCTGATGACCACCGGCGCGCCGTCCCGCTGGTGGCCCCGCGCGATCCGCTCGGCCGCCGCCTTGGTCGCCATGTAGGTGTCCCGGGGACGGCCGACCGGGGAGTGCTCCCCGAGCGGCCGTCCGGGGGACGGCAGCAGCGCGACGATGCTGGAGACGTGGACGACCGGGTCGGCGCCCGCGCGGCGGGCCGCGGCCAGCACCAGTTCGGTCCCCCGCTCGTTGGTCCGGCGCATCCGCTCGTCGTGCCGGCTGTCGAAGGAGTACACCGCGGCCGCGTGGAGCACGGCGTCGGCGCCGCGCACCGCGCGGGCCGCGCCGCCCTCGTCGGTCACGTCCCCGACGACCAGGTCGACGGCGCCCGGGTCCACCGCCAGCAGGCCGAGGACCCGCTCCGCGGCGGCCGGGTCGCGGACCAGCATCCGCACCCGGTGGCCGCCGCGGACCAGCGCCGCGACCGAGTGGATGCCGACGAATCCGGTGCCGCCGGTCACGCTCACCAACATCGGTCGTCCTCCCCTCAGCCGATCGCGTCCGGTGTGCCGCCGATGCCCCGGTGGAAGGCGCCGCCGTAGAACAGCAGCGCCTGCCGGTGGTCGGCCCAGTCCGAGGCGAGCACCTCGCCGAGGAAGATGGAGTGGTCGCCGCCGTCGTACTGCTCGGCGAGCTTGCACTCCAGCCAGGCCAGTGAGCCGGACAGCAGCGGCGCCCCGGTGAACGGGCCGGGCTGCCAGTCGAGGCCGTCGAACTGGGCGGCCCCGCGCGGTCGGCTCTTGTTCGTGAAGTACCGCGCCAGGTGCTCCTGGTCGGCTCCGAGCACGGTGACCGCGAAGGACCTGGTCGCCGTGATCGCCTCGTGCATCGTCGCGGAGCGGCCCACGCAGCACAGCACCATCGGCGGCTCCAGGGAGACCGAGCTGAAGGCGTTGGCGGTCATCCCGTGGGCGTACTCGCCGCCCGTGGTCAGCACCGTGACCCCGGTGGCGAACCGGGCCATCGTCTCGCGCAGGGCCTTCGGAAGAACGGCGTGGTTCTCGGCGACCGCCGGCGTCACGCCCGGCAGCTGGGTGTTGACCGGGGAGCGGCCGTTGCCGATCACAGTGCCCGCCCCGACTCCACCGGCCCGCCGGACGGGAGCTGCGCCGCGAGGGCCCGG
Organism: Kitasatospora sp. NPDC058444; assembly: GCF_042721415.1. NCBI lineage: Bacteria > Bacillati > Actinomycetota > Actinomycetes > Kitasatosporales > Streptomycetaceae > Kitasatospora > Kitasatospora sp. NPDC058444. The sequence continues at coordinate 177,379 of NZ_JBHXLL010000012.1, forward strand.
GCGACGGCCGGCCCCTCGGCGTACGGCGCCAGCGCCAGGCGCAGCTCCTCGGGCACCCGGGCGGGGACGGTGGCCGTGTTCGGCCCGCGCATGCACGCGATCCGCTGCCGGCCGCGGGCGACCAGGTTCTCCTGCTCGCCGTCGATCCGCAGGTAGTCGAAGCTGAACTGGATCTGGGTCTGGGTCAGCTCCTCCAGCCGCATCCGGACCGACAGCTCGTCGAACGAGGTGATCTCGGCGAAGAAGTCGCACTCCACCTTGAGGGTGAACAGCTTCAGGTCGTCCCGCAGCTCGGCGAGCACGCCCGGCGCCTTGTCCTTGAGGAACATCTCCCGGCAACGCCCCTGCCAGCGCAGGTAGTTCACGTAGTAGACGTTGCCGACGAGGTTGGTCTCCTCGAAGCCCACGGTGTGCCGGATCTCGTAGTAGGCCGACATCAGTTCTCCTTCCCGACGAGCACGGCGAAGAGCACCGGCTCCGTCCGGTCGTTGACGGTGGTCACCCAGGTGGCGACGGACGCGTCGCCGGCGGACAGGACGACCCAGCCGCCCGGGTGGACGCGGTCGAGCGTCAGCGCCTGCGTGGTCGCACCGGACTTGCGCAGGCATTCCAGCGCGCTCCAGACCCTGGTGCCGGCCACCGCCGGGCTGCAGCCCGCCTCGCTGACCAGCAGGTCCCGCAGGGCGAGCTGGCCGGCGCCCAGCAGGGCGTCCCAGTCCTCGGTGCTGCGCTCCAGGACGGTCTCGACGTCGCAGGCGAGCCGCCCGGCTCCGGCCACCGCCAGGGTCAGGCCGGGGCCGTGCGAGGCCGACACCGTGATGCCCTCCAGGCCGGGCGCACCGGCGAGTTCGGGCTTGCCGTCCGGCCGGTGGAGCAGTTCCACCGGCCGGCCGAGCGCCCGGCTGAGGGCCGTCCCGGTGCGGGCCCTGCGGTCCCCGTCCGCGGCGGACCCGGCGGCGGCTTCCGCGGCTTCCGCAGCCGGTTCCACGGCGGGCTCCCCGCCCGGCTTCGCCGCAGGTTCGACGACCACCGCGCGGCTGCCGCCCAGCACCCGCTCCAGGCCGCGCTCCAGGTACGAGCCGAGCATCGCGGGCACCCACGGTCCGGCCCCGTCGCGCTTGCGGACGGCGACCAGGGTCAGCCCCTCCCAGCGCTCGACGACCTTCCCGGCCGGCGTGCGCACGTCGAGGTCGTAGACGTAGGTGTCCCCGTCCTGGGAGCGCTCCCTGGCGTCGAGCACGACGTACTCGGCGTCCTGGTCCGCCGGGTCGGCCAGCCAGAGCCGCTCGATGCTCTGCGGCAGCAGGGTGGCGTCCGGCACGCAGCACTGGATGGCGTGCATCATCGCGTCCCGGGTGCCGGGGTCGGCCAGCTGCTGGTCCTGCGGCAGGAAGGCCGCGAACCACGGCGCCGGGGCGGTGGTGGAGATCTCCGCCAGCGCGTGCCGGGCGCTCGCCCGCCGGTACTCCAGCAGGCGCTGGAAGCGCTTGCCCTGGAAGAGCACGCTGCCGTACAGCTCGGTCACCGGGTCCACCGGCACCGCCGGCAGGCCGAACTCGACCGGCACCGGCGTCCCGGGCACCTCGGGCCGGGGGTAGCGCAGCCTGGCCCGGAAGTGGTCGGCCGCGAACTCGGTGCCCTCGCTGCGCAGCACCACGTCCACCGTTCCGGGTTCCCGGACGAGCGCCGCGATCCGGATGGTGGTCGAGCCGCCCGGCCGGACCACCACGGGACGGCGGAACTCGACGTCCTCCAGCAGCGGCGGGCCCTGCTGCCCGCTCACCGCGGCGGCGACCTGGGCCATCGCCTCCATGCCGAGCACGGCCGGGAAGAGCAGGTCGTCCTGGAGCCGGTGGTCGGACAGGTAGGGGTCGCCGCCCTCGGTCAGCTCGGTCTCGGTGATCAGCTCGATGTCCGGGTGGTGCACCAGCACCCGCTCGACGAACCTGGTCAGCGGCAGCTCTCGGCGCACGGTGGTGAGGGTCGGCAGGCCGCCGGCCCGTCCGCTCACCACCAGGACGGGGCCGGCGGAGGGGTCCGCCAGCACCTCGCGGAGCACCTGGATGCCGTTCTCGGTGGAGATCGGCGTGATGCCCTCGCGGATCAGCGCCTCGACGACGCCGAGCCGTTCGCCCATGCCCGCGCCGGACCAGACCGACCACTCCAGCGCGATGGCCCGGGCCCGCGGGTGGCGGTCCTGGAAGCGCAGGGTCAGCTCGGTCATCCAGTCGTTGGCGGTGGCGTAGTGGGCCTCGCCGCGCAGTCCGGCCCGGCCGATGATCGAGCCGAAGGTGATCAGCAGCTTCAGGCGTTCCGGTTCGACGGCCGCCAGGACCGCCTCCAGGCCGTCGGTCTTCGGCGCCAGGGTGCGGCGGAAGTCCTCGGCGGTGAGCGCCTCCAGGGCGGCCGGGTGGTTGAAGCCGGCGCCGTGCAGGACGGCGGTGACCGGGCCGAGCCCGTTCTCCAGCGAGGCCACCGCGGCGGCGATCTGCTCGGCCGAGGTGACGTCGGCGCGGGCGTACCGGTAGCGCAGGCCCGCGGCCTCCATCCGGGCGAGGTTCCCGGCGAGTTCGGTGTCGGCGGCCGGATCGGCGCGGCCGATCAGGGCCAGCGCCGCCCCGGAGTCCTGGGCCATCGCGATGGCGCACTCGGCGGTGATGCCCTTGCCGCCGCCGGTGACCAGCAGGACGTCCCGGGCGTCCAGCGGGGACTCGCCCTCGGCCGCCGGGCGCAGCTGCAGCGGCCGGAGCACCGGGACGGTCCGGCGCCCGTCCGGCTGGTAGCGGACCTCCGCGAAGCCGGCCGTGGCGGCGGTCTCGGCGACCACCCGGGCCACCGCCTCGTCGCGGGCCGCGCCCTCGGGGGCGGTGTCGGCCAGCTCGACCACCGTGGTCGGCACCGACGGGTGCTCCAGGTGCAGGGTCTTCGCCAGGCCCGAGGCCCCCAGCCGGTGCTGGACCACGACCAGCCGGGTGCCCTCGGGGGCGGCCAGGACGGCCCGCCCGGCGGTCAGGAAGAGCTCCGCCTCCTGCGGCCCGCAGGCGTCCGGCAGGCAGAGCAGCACACCGTCCCCGACGCCCGCTGCCGCGAGCGCGGTGCGCAGCGGTTCGGCGAGCGGGTGGCCGGGGGTGCTGTGCACCGTCCACTGCCCGGCGCTCTCCTGCGCGGCGGGCTGCGGGCGGGGAGGCAGGACGGCCTCCACGTGCTCGACCGCGAAGGGCCGCACCCAGGGAGCCACGCCGGCGGCCTCGCCCGCCGCCTCGCCGCCGTCCTGCGCGGTGTCCGCCAGCTGGTCGATCAGCTCGGCGATCCCGCCCAGGTTGACGGTCGCGTAGTTGGGCGTCGCGGCGAGCACCGGCCGGCCGAGCGCCCGGGTGACGTCGTTGACGATCTGGCCGATGGTGATGGAGCTCAGGTGCAGGTCGTCCATCGGGTGGGTCTGCGCGGTGACGGACTCCAGCGGCAGTTCGACCCGCTCGGCCGCGAGCCTGCGCAGCAGTTCCAGGGTGGAGTCCGGGCCCTCGCCGCTGTCCGCGGACAGCGCCGCGCCGGCCCGCTCGTCCGGGCCCGGCCCGCCGTCCGGCGCCGCCAGGTCCGCGTCGATGGCCGGGGCGGCCTCGCAGGGGTTGGCCAGGAAGGTCATCGCGCCGTCCGCCGGCAGCGGCCGCACCAGGCGGTCGCCGAACAGGGCCTCGGTCCGCAGCGGCGTGCCGAGCACGAACGCGGCGCCGGCGATCCTGAGCAGCGATCCGAGCGAGGCGCTGTCGGTGTCGACCGCCAGGGTGGTCGCGTCCGGGGCGATCTCGGCCAGCAGGCCGGAGAGCACCCGGCCCGGGCCGACCTCCACGACCAGGTCGGCGTCGGCGACCGCCACGGTGGCGGCCTCCTGGAACCGGACCGGAAGCAGGACCTGTTCGCGCAGGACCTCGCGCAGGTCGGCGGACGGGTCCAGGAGCCGACCGGTGACGGTGGAGGCGATCGGGCGGACGGGCTCGCGGAAGTCGAACCGCGCGAGTTCCTCCGCCATCGCGACCGCGGCCGGCTCGACCAGCGGCGAGTGGAAGGCGTGCGACACGTTCAGCCTGGTCGCCGTGACGCCCTCGCCGGCGGCCCGGCGGCAGACCTCGTCGACCGCCTCGGCGGGGCCGGAGAGCACGGTCTGGCGGGGCCCGTTGTAGCCGGCGACGACCACGTCCTGTCCCTCGGACAGCCGGGCGGCCTCCTCCGGCGTCGCCGCCAGGCCGGCCATCGCGCCGCCGCCGCGGCTCGCCCGCGCCATCACCCGGCCGCGGATCGTGGCGAGCCGCACCACCTGCTCCTCGGTCATCGCGCCCGCCCAGTGCAGGGCGGTGAGCTCACCGAGGCTGTGGCCGACGGCGGTGTCGGCCCGGATGCCGAGCGCGTCCAGCACCCGCAGGGCGGCCAGCGAACCGGTGACGATGCGCGGCTGGGCCACCTGGGTGGCGACCTGGTCGTCACCGGTGGGCAGGGCGGCGGCGGTGAACACCTCCTCCGCCGTGGCGAACCGGCGCCGGATCGCGCCGACGGCACCACGGCCGGAGCCCTGCCCCGGGAAGAGGTAGGCGATCTTGGGGGCGGTCCGGGCGTGGCCGAGGAAGATCCCCTCACCGGCCGAGAACGCCTCCCGCGCGCCGGAGTCGAGCAGGGCGAGCAGCCGTTCGAGGGCGCGCACGGCGTCGTCCGGGCCGGTCGCCACGACGGCGGCCCGCACCGGGCCGTCGGAGAGCCGGTCGGCCAGCGTGCCGGCCAGGTCCGCCAGTTCGGCCTGGGCCAGCTTCGGCACCAGGTCGAGCAGCCGGGCCAGTTCGGCGCGCAGCGCGGCCGTGTCCGGGGCGTCCAGCAGCAGGAGTTCGGCGTCCTGGCGGCCGGACACCAGCCGGGTGGTGCGCTCGTCGAGCGCCTCGCGCCGGGCGCTGCCGGGTGCCTCGGCGAGGGTGATGTGGGTGTTGATCCCGCCGAAGCCCATGGCGGACACCCCGGCCCGGACGGGCTGGTCGGTCGGCCAGAGTTCGGCCCGGCCCGGGACGTACATCGCCGCCTCGTCCCCGAGCAGGCCGGGGTGCGGGTCGACGTGGCCGGTGGCCGGGGGGATCACCTGGTGGTGCACGGCGAGGGTCGCCTTGATCAGGCCGGCCACGCCCGCGGCCGCCTTGGTGTGCCCGAAGTTCCCCTTGACCGTCCCGAGCGCGGCCGGACGGGCCGTCGGGTCCGCCATCCGGCGGGCGGAGGACAGCGCCTCGATCTCGGTCGCGTCGCCGAGGGCCGTGCCGGTGCCGTGTCCCTCGAAGTACGAGACCGTCTCGACGCCGTAGCCGGCCCGCCGGTAGGCGCGGGTCAGCGCCAGCCGGTGCCCGCTGGCCTCCGGCCGGGTGATGCCGCCCTTGCCGTCCGAGGAGACTCCCCAGCCGCTGATGCTCGCGTAGATCCGCCGCCCCTGGGCCAGCGCGTCCCGCTCGCGCATCAGCACGAGCATGCCGGAGCCCTCGCCGGGCCAGAAGCCGTTGGAGTCCCGGTCGTAGACCTTCATCTCGCCGGTGGCGAGTGCGCCCGTCTTGGCGAAGCCGATCACCTCGAACGGGTCGATGGACAGGTCGACGCCGCCGGCGACGGCCACGTCCAGTTCGCCGTCGGCCAGCGCCTTCGCCGCCGTGACGACGGACAGCAGGGAGGAGGAGCACGCCCCGTCGACCGTGTAGCCGCCACCGCGCAGGTCGAAGTGGTTGCAGATGCGGCCGGCGATGGTGTTGGCGAGGCCGCCGGCCAGCGAGTCCTCGTCGATGGCCGGGAACGGCGCCTTGTACTGCGGCTCCAGCTCCTGGAGGAACTTCGCGACCTCCCCCTCGGTCCAGCCCTGGCCGCTCAGCGCGGCGGCCACCGTGCGGCGCACGTAGGGCCACCGCAGTCGCATGATGTTGGCCCGCGAGAATTCCCCGGTGAGGCTGTTTCCGACCACCACGCCGGTGCTCTGGTGGGGAAGGCCCGAACCGTCCGGGAATCCGGCGTCGGCGAGTGCCTCGGCGGCCACGTCGAGGGCCAGCCAGTGTGTCAGGTCGGTCGCCCGGTACGTGCTTCCGGCGACGCTGTATTTGATGCGGTCGAATGCGTAGTCCCGGAGGACCGCAGCCTTCCTGGTGTAGTGCCGGTCGGGCGCGCTCCGGTCCTCCGACCAGTAGTCCGCCTGGTTCATCCGCTCGTCCGGCAACCGCCGGAAGGCCCGCCGGCCACCCAGTACGTTCTCCCACAGTTCGCTCGCCGAATTGGCGTCCGGGTAACGGAGGCCAATTCCCACGATAGCGATCCGCTCACTGCTCACGTATTCACCACCCATGGAGATGAATTGACGGCGATTCTTTTCGCCGACTCGACTCGCCTGCACTGTCCTCAAGAGTGCGGCCGCGGCCGTCCGGGTGTCATCTCCGAGTTTGCTTTCCGCCTGGTGGGGGCCTGGATTTGACATAACGGTGTGATTTCATGGCGCCGCTATTCAATAACGCCGTCATTTTCGGGACCGGCGGCGTCCGTTCCGGCGCCCGTGCGGAAGGCCGTGCGGAGGGCCGTGCGGAGGGCCGTGCAGGCGGCTGTGCCGACGGCCGTGCGGACGGGCGTGCGAAGTGCTGTGCGGACGGCTGTGCGGCTGCCCGGAAACGCACCGAGGCTCCCGCCGGTCGGCGGGAGCCTCGGGTTGTGCGGGGCCTTGCGGGGCCGTACGGGGACTTGCGCGGGGTCAGCCGCCGGCGGTCGCCGGCAGGCGTGCCCCGAGCCGGGCGCCCAGCTCGCGGGCCGCCGTGAGGGCGGCCCAGGAGGTGAGCTCGATCAGCGCGGTGTCGCCGGGCCGGCCGCGCCGGAACTCGGCGACCAGGCCGTCGTCGACCTGGTAGGCGGCCTTGGCGGTCAGCAGGGCCAGCCGGCCCGCCGGTCGCTGGTCCCCGGGCAGGGCCGACACCGCCTCCTCGACCCAGGCGCGGCTGATCCCCGGCGGCCGGCCGTCCCACCCGGCCAGGTGGTCCGCCACCAGGACACGCACGCCCTGCGGCACCGCACGGGCTCCCGCCGCGTCGATCGCGGCGGCCGCCCGGGCGAACGCCCCGGCGACGCTGGGGGTGCCCGCCGCCCAGGCCAGGTCCCCGGGCAGCGGCGCGGAGGGCAGCAGGTCGAGCGAGGTCCCGGCCGGCGGGGCGACGCGCGCGCTACGGCGCATCAGCCGGCCGAGGACCGCCCTCGCCGCCGCCCGGGCGGCCGGCGGGAGACCGGCCGGCAGCGGGCTCGGTTCGAGGAACAGGTTGACCATGCGGTTCAGGTAGTGGAAGGTGACGGCCACCCCGACCAGCTCGGGCCCCGCCTGCGCGGGGAACGGCGCCCCTTCCTCCGCCGCCCCTTCCTCCGGCTCCCCTTCCGGTCTCCCTTCCCCCGGTGTCCCTTCCTCTGGCGCCCGTCCCCGGTCGCCGTCCGCCCGGAACCAGTCGGCCCACCCCTCGGCCGTCGCGCGGGCCGTGCCCGGGGCGGCGGCCCCGGGCAGCAGCGCGGCCAGGGTCGTGCCGTGCACCTCCACGCAGTACGGGCAGGAGTTGGCGGCCGAGACCGCCGCGGCCACCGCCTCCTTGGTCGCCCGGTCGACCCGCCCGTCGGCGACCAGGGTCTCCCGCAGCATCACCCAGGAGGCGGCGAGCACCTCCGGCGAGGCCGCGTGCAGCCCGATCGGCGGTGCCAGCATGCCGAACTCCCGCTCGACGTCGGCGAAGACGCCGGCCACCTCCTCCCCCGCGTCCCCGGGCCGCACCGCGGCGACCCGGTGGACCTGCGCCATCGACCGCCGCAGGGCCGACCGCAGGAACGGTGTCGTCATGTGCCTCCTCCTCGATGGCTCGATCCGGTGTTCCGGCCCGCTACCGGCGCATCAGGCCGGGCAGCTGCACCTGCACGCCGCGCCGGCCGCTGGTCGCCCCGTCCGGCGCGGGCGCGCCGTACGTGACGTTCACGCCGCGCTCCTGCGCGGCGGCCACGATGCCGGGGATCGCGCGTTCGGCGAGCGCGGAGATGGTCAGCGCGGGGTTGACCGTGAGCGCTCCCGGGACGGCGGAGCCGTCGGTGACGAAGATGCCCGGGTGGTTGCGCAGTTCCTGCCGGTCGTCGAGCGCGGAGGTCTGCGGGTCGTCGCCGATCCGGCAGGACGCCAGGGGGTGCACGGTGTAGGCGCCCACCAGGTCGTTGGTCCACGGCATGACCCGGGCGAGTCCGTCGCGCTCCAGGATGTCCTTCACCACGGCGTCCGAATCGGCCCAGGCGCGCAGGGTGTTGGCGGTCGGCTGGTACGAGATCGACCCGCGCCCGAGCATCTGCTGGGAGATCCGGACGGCGTTGCCGGTGGGCGGCGGCGGCCCGAAGACGCCCTCGTTGTCGTCCTCGATCATGGTGAAGACGGTCAGCCAGGACTGCCACTGCCGGACCAGTTCCTTCTTCTCCACGCCGAACCAGCTGGGTCCGGTCGCGTCGGGCACCTGGGCCAGGATGGTGCCGAACCCCGGCGGGAAGTAGAGCTGCTCCAGGGAGAACCGGGAGTGCTCCGGCAGCGATCCGTCGAGGTTGTCCCAGCTCGCCACGACCGGGCCCTTGCCGATCTGGTTGGCCCGGAACGCCCGGCCGTCGGAGCGCTTGAGCCCGAGCAGGTCACGGGCCTTGTCCTCGTCGACGACGGCCGTGTTGAGGCGTTCCCCGTTCCCGGAGAAGTAGCGGCCCACGGCGTGCGGCATGGTGCCCAGGGTCGCCTCGGAGCGCTGGAGGATCACCGGGGTGGCGCCGGCGCCGGCGGCGAGCACGACGATCTTCGCGTCGATCGTGCCGCCGCCGACGTGCACCCGGTAGTCCTCGTCGTCGACGACGTTGTAGTGCACCCGGTAGCCGCCGTCGTCCGTCCGGGCGAGCTGCTGCACCTCGTGCAGCGGCCGGATCTCGGCGCCGTGCGCGAGGGCCGCCGGCAGGTAGTTCAGCAGCAGGGAGCGCTTGGCGTCGAAGCGGCAACCGGACATCATCCAGTTGCAGTTGGTGCACTTCGCCCGGTCGATGGCGGCCGGGACGGGGTTGGCGGTGCGTCCCGCGTGCTCGCAGGCGGCGGCGAACAGCCCGCCCGCGTACGTGACGTCGTTCCAGTCCTGCTGGGTGATGGGCAGCGCCTCGGACACCCGGTCGTACCAGGGGTCGAGGACGTCCCGGTCGATCGCGGCCGGCCACATCCGGCGGCCGATGCTGCCGCGGCGCTCGAAGACGAACCGCGGCGCGCGCGGCATCGCGGCGAAGTACACCACGCTGCCGCCCCCGACGCAGTTCCCGCCGAGCAGGCTCATGCCGTCGCCCACCACGAAGTCGAAGATCCGGGTGTACGAGGAGCCGAGCATGAAGTCGTGGTCGAAGTCGTCCGCCTTCAGCCACGGACCGCGCTCCAGGATGGTGACCTTCGCGCCGCCGGCCGCCAGGTGGTACGCCGCGATCGCGCCGCCGAAGCCGCTGCCCACGATCAGGACGTCGGTGCTCTCGTTGCTCGTCATGCGGGACTCCCTGTGGGCGTGGTGTCCGGGTGGGGATCGGCCAGTTGCTTGCCGTACGAGAAGTCGGGGAACCGCCACAGGCCGTCCTCGCCCGGCTTCATGAACCCCATCCCGGTGAGGCCGGGGTGGCCCGCCGCGAGCGCGTCCGTGGTGTGCATGTGGGCGGCGGTGTCGAAGGCCATGTTGGTGAACAGCGCCAACAGGACCCACAGTTCCCGTTCCTGGTGCTCCTTTCCGGTCAACGTCTGGACCAGGCGGGTCCGGTCGGCGAACGGCAGGGCGACGAACGGCGGCACCGAGTCGTCGAGCCGCAGGCCGTGCTCGTCCGCGTAGGTGCTCGCGTGGCGGTTGAGCGCCTGCTCGTAGTCGTCCAGCGCGTCCGTCAGTCCGGTCGCGGGGGTTTCGAGCAGTTCGATGGCGCCCGCCTGGACGGCACCGCCGCCGGTCGAGGCGCCGGCGATCGCCCGGTCGTCGGGCGACCGTTTCTCGCCCGGGACGATCGTGTCCGCGAAGGCTTCGAGTGTCATGATCCGGTCATGGTTTCGATCTGAGGCAGGCGATCCCACCGGCATCTCCTCAGGGCTTGTCGAAAAGCGGGGACGGCGCAGGCCGGCCGGTCCCGATTCGCATACGCGACTGTGGCATCGTGCGCGCAATGCGCTCCCGCCCGCATCTCTCGCGTTGCTGAGGGGTCCGGACGCCGTTCAAACCCGAAATCCCGGGTTGTCTCACCGATCGGGCATGCCAACGGCACGTGCCGCCCGTACCATTGCGGCTGTCATGTGCCTGCTGCTACGGTCGTCACTTGCTATGGCGGCGACACTTTTCAGCTTCGCCTTCCGAAGGGGGTTCTCCCTTCGCTTGCCCTGGCGCCTTCGACAGTCGGCCTGTCACTTCGGCCGTGACTTTCGTTCCCGATCATCGCAAGGGTGGAATTCTGTTCATCCGCAGGTGCGGCGGAGAAGCTGGAGTCAAAGATGACATCTGCCATCGAGCAAGCTGTTTCCCGGGCCATCGAGACGATGCACGACAACATCGGCGAGTTACTGACCATCGACGATATGGCGCAGGCCGCCATGTACAGCAAGTTCCACTTCTCCCGGGAATTCCAGCGGATGACCGGGGTGTCACCACGGCGGTTCCTCTCCGCCCTCCGGCTCGAAACGGCCAAGCGCCTCCTCATCGAGACCTCGTTCACGGTGACCGAGATCAGTCACCGCGTCGGGTACAACAGCGTCGGCACGTTCAGCTCGCGGTTCGCCAGCAGCGTCGGCGTGCCTCCCACCACCTACCGCCAGCTCGGGGGCTTCACTCCCCGGATCGAGGTCGACCCGCGCGGCCTGACCCGCAGCACGGAGCTCTCGACCTTCCGCGGCGAGATCCGGCCCCCGGTCGCGGGGAACCTCGGCCTGGTGTACGTCGGGCTGTTCCCGACGAGGGTCCCCGAGGGCCGGCCCGCCGCCTGTACCGTCCTCCCCCGGCCCGGCGTCTTCTTATTCGACCAGGTGCCGGCCGGCACCTGGTACCTGCTGGCGCACTCCGTCCCGGCCGCCTTCGACGAGGTGCTGACGGGTGACCACCCCGTCTCGGTGGGATCGGTCGGACCGATCGAGGTGCGGCCGGACGTGCCGCTGCTGCCGATCGAACTGCGCCTGCGCCCGGCCCTCGTCCTCGACCCGCCGGTCCTGCTGGCCCTGCTGGACGCACGGGCGATCGCGCAGACCGTACGGACCCCGATCACGGACACCGCCTGATCCGGCCCGGGCCGCGCCGGCGGGCCGCCACGACAGGGGCCCGCGCGTGCGCCGTGGCCCTCCGCACGGAGCCCCCGCGACGGTTGTCGCGGGGGCTCTGTCGTGCGCGGCACGGGCGTGCCCGCTCAGCCGGCGGGGTGCACCGTCATCGGCAGGCCGCCGCGCACCCGCAGCGACAGCATCGGCTCGGCCACCACCCGGTAGCCGGGCACCTTCCTCAGCCGCAGCTCCCGGGCGACCATGGCGATCGTGAACGTCGCCTCCAGCAGCCCGAGATGGTTGCCGATGCAGAAGCGCGGACCGGCCCCGAAGGGGATGTAGGCATAGCGCGGCCGGTCCGAGGCCCGGTCCCGGTCGAAGCGCTCCGGGTCGAACTGCTCGGGGGCGTCCCAGAAGCGCGGGTGGCGGTGCAGGGTGTACGGGCAGATCAGGACGTCGGAGCCGGCCGGCACGTGGTACCCGCCGACCTCGTCGTCCGCCTGGGCCTGCCGCGGCAGGATCCACACCGGCGGGTAGAGCCGCATGACCTCCTCCACCACCATCGAGGTGTAGCGCAGGCGGTGGATGTCGTCGAACTCGGGCAGGCGGTCGCCGAGCACCTCGACGGCCTCGGCGTGCAGCCGGTCCATCACCTCGGGGTGCCGGTCGGCCAGGTAGAAGGTCCAGCCGAGGGTGCTCGCGGTGGTCTCGTGGCCGGCCAGCAGCAGCGTGACCAGCTCGTCGCGCATCCGCTGGCGGGCGACCTTGCGGTCGGCCTCCTGGCGGGTGGCGACGATCAGGCGGGACAGCGCGTCCTCCCCCTCGATCCGCCCGCCGTCGCGGGAGACCCGCTCCGCCACCAGCCGGTCGACCACCCGTTGCAGGTCCTGCCGGGCCTGGCGGAAGCGGAGCTGCTTGGACAGCGGCACCCAGCCGGGCACCATGCCCATGGTGACCATGTCGAACATCGCCTGGTCCTGGACGGCCTCGAAGTCGTGGCCGACCGCCTCGAAGGCGCTGAGGTCCACGTCGAGCAGCGTACGGCCGAGCACCCCGAGGGTGAGGGCCGTCACCTCCTTGACCAGATCGACCGGCCGGCCGCCCTCGTGCGCCCGCAGCCGGCCGACCAGCTTGGCCGCCTCCTCCGCGACGGCACTCGCCTGCTGGACGATCCGCTTGTGCTGGAAGGCGGGCTGGATCTGCCGGCGCTGCTTGCGCCAGAGCTCCCCCTCGCTGGTCAGCAGGCCGTTGCCGAGGGCGCGCCGGGCCTGGGCCAGGCCGATCCCCTTGTGGTAGTTGGCCGCGTTGTCCGCGAGCACGTGCTTGGCGTGGTCGGGGTGGTTGAAGAAGTAGAGCGTCTTGGGGCCCATGGAGATCCGGACCGCGTCGCCGTACTCGGAGGCGGCGGCGCGCATCATCTCCAGCCGGTCCCCCACCAGCCTGCGCAGCAGGACGGGGGCGGCCCGGCGCGGCGGGCCCGGCGGCACCCGGCGGGTGGCGGTCACTGCGGGCACCCCCCGACGGTCGCGAAGCGGTCGGCGATGGCCCGGCGCCACACCTCGTACGCGGGCAGCGCACCCGGCACCGGCCCGCTCGGCCGCACCTCCTGGGTGACCGCGGCCGCCTCGGCGGGCCCCATGCCGCAGAAGACCCGGGTGGCCAGCTCGGTGTGCGGCACCAGCAGTCCGGCCCGGATCCGGGCCTCGGCCGCGAAGGCGCTGCCCTGGGCGACCATCGCCTGGTGGATCCCGGCCCGCTCGCGGAACGCGCACAGCTCCGCCTCGTCCACGCCGCCGGCGTAGGTGGCCGCCAGCCCGGCCCCGCCGTAGAGGTCGGACCGCCGGGACTCCGGGAACTTCTCGATCATGGTCGCGACCAGGTCGGCGTCGGTGCCGCCGACGAACCACAGGGCGCGGCCGATGCCCTGGTCGATCGCGTTCCCGGCGTACGACGGGTTGTCGTGCGCCGGCCACGGGAAGGCCGGGTCCCGGTACTGCTGGTGGACGTACCGCTCGGTGCGGAAGTACGCCTGGTGGAATCCGTACCCGTCGAGGACCAGCCAGCGCAGCAGCGGGTCGAGCGCGTCGATGTCGGGCCAGCAGAACCTCGGCAGCCGGGCCATCGCCCAGCCGATTCCGACGTAGATCATGTAGACGTGGTCGGCGCCCCGCCCCTCGAGGCAGCGGGCCACCGAATTCCGGCCGGACATCCGCAGCCCGTCGAGCATGGCGAAACCCATGCCGGCGCCCTCGTAGGCGAAGCCGCGGAACCGGTCCGGGATTTCCTCCAGCGGGTATTCCGCCTCCGCCGGATTCCGGGCCTCCACCGCGTGGGCGTAGCCCTCCAGGAACCGCGCGCCGACCGTCTCCAGGAGTTCCTGGGCGGCCGGCGACTTCCGGTGGAAACCACGCGTTTCCAAGAGCGTTTCCGAGGTGCTCGGAGTGAGAATTCGTCGTCGGAGCGTCCGCCATGCACTGGACACGCCTTACTCCTCTCAGATTTCCCCCGGGGCAGCCGATCTGCCCCGCGGATGACTTCGCACCGGTCCGGCCCGGAGCCCGTCCGAGGCCGCTCAGTCCGCCCGGGCCGTCGTCCCCGGCGCGGGCGAGGGCGAGGGCCCGGCGTCGCGGAAGTGCTCGCGCACGTTCGCCCGCCAGAGCTCGTACGGGGGCGTCCCGCCGGCGGCGCCCCGGGTGCGGTCGTCCACCGCGCAGTCGTCGGCCACCTTCGCCGCCGCCTCGACCGACAGACCGGTCAGTGCGGTCGAGGCGACCTCGGAGTGCGCGGGCACGAAACCCGCGTACGCGCGGGCCTTGGAGGCGAACACCGACCCCTGGGCGAGCTGCGCCCGGTGCGGGCCCGCCGCGTCGCGCAGCCCGGCCAGGCCGTCGGCCGTGGCGCCTCCGGCGAACGTCGAGGCCAGGCCCACGCCGCTCCACAGGTCGGCCTGCCGGTCCGCGGCGAACCCGCCCACCGCGGCCGCGACGTTCGCCGGCGATCCGCCGTGGATGAACCACAGCGCCCGTCCGACGCCCTGGTCGACGGCCCGCTGGAAGTACTCGGGCGCGCCCTGCCACGGGTACGGCTTCGGCCGGCGCTGCTCGTCCACCCAGCGCCGGGTGTGGAAGTAGGCCAGGTCGAAGCCGTAACCGTCGACGGCCAGCCAGCTCATCGTCGGGTGGTACGGCGTCCCGGTGAGGTCCGGCAGCACCTTGCGCCACAGCGGCCTCGGCAGCCGCGCCATGGCGAAGCCGATGCCGATGTACGCCAGGAAGATGTGCGGCTGCCCGGACCCGGCCAGCAGGTCACGGGTGCGGTGGCCGCCCCGGCCCATCGCGTCCAGGACGGTGAAGGCCATGGTGGCGCCCTCGTAGGCGAATCCGCGCTGCTCGGGTTCGACCAGGCCGAGTCGGCGCTCGACCTCCCACTGGCTCCGGGCGTCGATCCCCCACTCGAAGCCGCAGACCACCGCCTGGGGCACCGCCTCCAGCCGTTCGGTGCTCTCCGTGGGCGTCACCGGGAAGCCGCGTCCGGCGAACGTCACCGCGGACAGTGACGGTGTCAGTACCAGCCGGCGCAGCGATCCTAAGGTCGTCGGCACGATCCCTCCCAGAATCACGTCCCGAATTTGACGGTCCCTCCATGGTCCTGACGTCGCGTCACGGCTCGCATCTCCACGGTTGCGTTCCTGGACCGGCGCGGCCGCCGGGCGTCTTCGGACGTGCTCCGCGCTCCGCCCCCTCGGCCTCCGGTGGCCCCGGACGCCACAATGGAACCGGCCCGCGCGAGACCGGGGTTCCGGCGCCGTCGGTCCGTCCCCGTCAACGTCGTCCAACCGAAGGAGAACCCGTATGAGCACGTATCAGCGGAACGCCGAGGCCACGCCCGGGTCGCTCTGGGACCGGGCGCCCGACCACCTCGCCTACCGCGGTGCCCGGGAGAACATCACCGCTCTGCTGGGCGACCTGCCCGCGGCGGCCGACGTTCCGGTGCCCGCCTGTCCGGGGTGGACCGTCCTGGACGTGGTCGGCCACCTGCTGGAGGTCTGCCGGACGGTGGCCGCCGACGCGCCGGGCAACCTGTGGGAGGTCCCGCACGCCGACTCCGCCGACGGCCTCGCCGGTCTGCTCGACGAGTGGGAGCGGCTGGACGGCCGGGTGGAACGGGTGCTCACCGAAACCCCGCAACTGCGGCACACCATGCTGATGATGGACGCGTTCACCCACGAGATCGACCTGCGGGGCGCGCTGGGGGCACCGGTGGTCCCGGACCACGCGTCCTACCCCTCGTCGCTGGACCTGGTCGTCCGGGGCTTCTCCGCCGCGGTGCGCACGCTCGGGCTTCCGGCGCTGCGGATCGAGGCGCCGGGCGCCGAGTGGCAGGCCGGTGACGGCGAGCCGGCCGCCGTCGTCCGCGGGCACCGGCACGACCTGCTCCGCTCGCTCACCGGCCGGCGCTCGCTCGGGCAGATCGCCGAACTGGACTGGAGCGCCGAACCCGAGGCCTGGCTGCCCGCGTTCACCTGGGGCCCGTTCCGGCCGCCGGCGCAGCTCGTCGAGGCCGCGGCCGCCGGGCGGTAGGCCCCCGCTCGACCCGGTCCTCGGCGGGCCCGGGAAACGGCGCTGTGGCGCTGCCCCTCGGCGGGGCGCGCCCCCCCCCCGGGGGTGGGGGTGACCCCCCGCGCGCGCCCCCCGGGGGGATGCGGGGGTGGCTGCCGCGGCGGCCCCCCCCCCCCG
>NZ_JBHXLL010000013.1:0-103026 GCF_042721415.1 Kitasatospora sp. NPDC058444
CCGCTGCCGGGCGGCAACGACGTCGCGAAGCAGACCGTCGCCGCGGACGCGCTGACCACGGCCCCGGCCGGGTCGATGCGCCTGGCGTCCGCGCCCGGCGCGATGGTGCTGGCGGCCACGACCGGCAGCGCCGGCCCGAGCGGCGACTACAAGGCGACGCCGCTCACCCCGGCGTCCTCCTGGTCGACGTCCCTGAACAGCGGGTCGTTCACCTGGTCGTACGACATGCCGCTCACGGCCATGCCCGGCAACCTCACGCCGAAGATCGGTCTGTCGTACAACTCCGGCAGCATCGACGGCCGGACCGCGAACAGCAACAACCAGGCCTCCTGGGCCGGCGACGGCTTCGAGCTCTCCCCCGGCTTCGTCGAGCGCAGCTACAAGGCCTGCGCGGACGACGGCGCCCCCAAGACCGGCACCAACAGCCCCGGCGACCTGTGCTGGGGGACGGACAACGGCACCATCAGCTTCGGCGGCCACTCCGGCGAGCTGATCCCGGTCTCCGGTGACGAGTGGCGCATCAAGGGCGACGACAACACCAAGGTCACCCGCCTGCGCGACACCGGCCGGGGCAACGGCGACAACGACGGCGAGTACTTCCGCGCCACCACCGCCGACGGCACCAGCTACTACTTCGGCTACAACCGCCTGCCGAACTGGTCGGCGGGCAAGCCGGAGACCAAGTCCGTGTACACCGTGCCGGTCTACGGCAACAACGCGGGCGAGCCGTGCAACGGCGCCGACTTCGCGTCCTCGTGGTGCCAGCAGGGCTGGCGGTGGAACCTGGACCTGGTGGTCGACGCCCACGGCAACGACATCACCTACTGGTACACCCCCGAGACCAACAACTACGGCCGCAACCTCAAGGCCACCGACCGCACGTCGTACATCCGCGGCGGGCGCCTGGAGCACATCGAGTACGGCCAGCAGCAGGGCGACCTCTACTCGGCCACCGTCAAGCCGATGGGCCGGGTCGACTTCGGCACCGCCGAGCGCTGCCTGGAGACCAACACCGCGCTCTGCGACCCCGCGAAGATCGACACCAACCGGCAGTACTGGTACGACACCCCGTGGGACCAGAACTGCAAGGACGGCACCGACTGCACCGGGCAGAGCTCGCCGACCTACTTCACGCGGACCCGCCTGACCTCCGTCACCGCCAAGACGCTCCAGGCCGACGGTAGTTACGCCACCGTCGACACGTGGACCCTGAACCACAAGTGGGGCACCGCCGACTTCGACTACCAGCTGCTGCTGGACTCCATCCAGCACACCGGCTCCTCCGCCGCCCCGTCGATCGCCCTGCCCAAGACCGGCTTCGCCTACAAGCAGCTGGCGAACCGGCTCGACAAGGTCGGCGACGGCCGCATGCCGTTCATCAAGCAGCGCCTCGGCACCGTCACCGACGAGCTCGGCGGCCAGATCGACGTCAACTACTCGGCCGCGGCCTGCGACTGGAACAACCTGCCCACCCCGCAGACCAACACCACCCGCTGCTTCCCGCAGATGTACCAGCCGTCCAACGACGTGCCGGTGACCACCGAGTGGTTCAACAAGTACGTCGTCGACGCGGTCATCGCCACCGACCGCACCGGCGGCGCACCCGACATGGTCACCCACTACACCTACCTCGGCGACGCCGCCTGGCACTTCGACGACGAGGACGGCCTCACCCCGGCCAAGCTCAAGACCTGGTCCCAGTGGCGCGGCTACGCCCACGCCCGGATGGAGACCGGCGGCGTCACCGGCATGACGACGCAGGCCGACCACTACTTCCTGCGCGGCATGGACCAGGAC
This sequence comes from Kitasatospora sp. NPDC058444, assembly GCF_042721415.1. Classification (NCBI taxonomy): domain Bacteria; kingdom Bacillati; phylum Actinomycetota; class Actinomycetes; order Kitasatosporales; family Streptomycetaceae; genus Kitasatospora; species Kitasatospora sp. NPDC058444. The sequence goes on from NZ_JBHXLL010000013.1 coordinate 1,798, forward strand.
CGCAACAACCCGGCCGACAAGAACGGCAAGCGCGCCGTCACCGTCGACGACGGCCAGGGCACCGTCCTGACCGACGACCAGGCCTGGGCCGGCTTCGAGTACCGCAGCGAGCAGTACGACAAGCCCGGCGGCGTGATCCTCTCCAAGACCGTCAGCACCCCGTGGAAGAAGGAGACCGCCAAGCGCTCCAACGACTGGGGCACCACCACCGCCAACCTCACCGGCACCCAGGCGAGCCGGTCCTTCACCTCCCTCGACAAGGGCGCGGGCGCCGCCTGGCGCGAGACCCGCACCTCGACCACGTTCGACGACTACGGCCGTACGACCCAGAGCGAGGACCTCGCCGACGCCGCGGTGGGCACCGATGACACCTGCACCCGCACGACGTACGCCGACAACACCGCGGCCTGGATCCTGACCGGCACCATCCAGATCGAGATGGTCGCCGCCAACTGCTCGGCGGCCGTGAACCGCGACACCCAGGCGGACGGGACCTCCGCGGTCCTGTCGGACATCCGCACCCGCTACGACGGCCAGGCCTACGGCGCCGCCCCCGTCAAGGGCGACGCCACCACCGTGCACACCCTGAAGTCCCGCTCCGGCAACCGGGCCACCTACCTGGACGGGACGACCCACTACGACGCCTACGGCCGTGCCGACAGCACCACCAAGCTGGCGTCCACCACGGTGTTCGACACCACGGGTGCCACGGCACCCGTGACCACCGCCAGCACGCTGGCGCAGACCACCACCACCGGCTACTCCCCGGCGAACGGCCGGCCGACCAAGGTCACCTCGACCGGACCGCCGGTGGTCGCGGGCAACCCCGCCACCGCCATGGTCACCGTCACCGACCTCGACCTGCTGCGCGGTCAGACCGTCGACACCGTCGACGCCAACAACCGCCGCACCGACAGCCTGTACGACGCGCTCGGCCGAACGCTCAAGGTCTGGTTGCCGAACCGCTCCAAGGCGACCGGCCAGACCCCGAACCACGAGTTCGGCTACACCGACAACGACGGCCAGATCCGCGTCGTCTCGACGAAGGCGCTCAACGCCGACGGCTCCCAGGCCACCGCGTACACCCTGTACGACGGCTTCGGCCGGGCCCGGCAGACCCAGTCCCCCGGCGACAACGGCGGCCGGGTCCTGACCGACACCTTCTACGACGAGCAGGGCCAGGCGGCGCTCGCCTACGCCGGCTACTACGCCACCGGCGCGGCCTCCGGCACCCTGTTCAAGGTCGACGACACCACCGGTGTCGAGACCCAGACCGCCAGCACCTTCGACGGCCTCGGCCGCGTCGTCAAGTCCACCACCCTGGCCGGCAACGGCGTCGGGACCCCGATCGCCACCACCCTCACCGAGTACGGCGGCGACCGGGTCACCGTCACCCCGCCCACCGGCGGCACGCCCGCGACGACCGTCACCGACGCCCGCGGCCGGACCACCGAGATCCGGCAGTACCGCGGGGGCTCCCCCACCGGCGCGTACGACAGCATCCGCTACGGCTACGACCCGGCCGGGCACACCACCCAGCTGACGGACCAGTACGGGACGCAGTGGAGCTGGGCGTACGACCAGCAGGGCCGCCAGGTCAAGACCGTCGACCCCGACTCCGGCACCTCCGTCAAGACCTACGACGACCGCGGCCGGCTGGCCAGCAGCCGGGACGGCAACAACCAGACCCTGGCGTACGTCTACGACAACCTCGACCGGCAGACCGAGCTGCACTCCGGCACCGTGTCGGGCCCGCTGCTCACCTCGCAGACCTGGGACCCGTCCGGCAACAAGGGCCTGATCTCCTCGGCGACGCGGTACGCGACCGTCGGCGGCACCACCTACCCGTACACCACGACCTGGTCGCTGTACGACGCACTGGGCCGCCCGACCCGCAGCACGCTCAGCGTGCCGTCCGTCCCCGGCCAGGAGGCCCTCGCCGGGAGCTACGTCAGCGGCACCATCTACCGGCTCGACGGCAAGCAGCAGAGCATCAGCTACCCGGCGGCCGGCAACCTCGCCGCCGAGTCGGTGGCGTTCGGCTACGACGCCCTCACCCGGATGACCACGGCCCAGGGCCTGAGCAGCTACCTCACCAACCAGACGTACAGCCTGACCAGCAAGCCGCTGCAGAGCACGCTGTCCGACGGGACGGCGAACAAGCAGCTCTACATCACCAACGCCTACGAGTGGGGCACCCAGCGGCTGGCCTCCAGCCGCACCGACCAGTACGGCCAGGCGAACCCGCTGCGCGCGGCCGCCTACACCTACGACCAGGTCGGCAACGTCACGTCGATCACCGACACCTCGCGCTCCGGCACCGACCGGCAGTGCTTCCGGTACGACTACCTGGCCCGGCTCACCGAGGCGTTCACCCCGAGCGGCACCAGCTGCCCGGCCACGCCCGACGCCAAGGCGCTCGGCGGCCCGGCCCCGTACTGGACCAGCTGGCAGTTCAATCCCGACAGCACCCGGGACACCCAGACCCGGCACGACATCACCGGAGACGCCACCAAGGACGTCACCACCAAGTACAACTACCCCGGCCCGACGGCCGCCCAGCCGCACACGCTGAAGAGCACCAGCGGCACCGGCGTCCTCGCCGAGACCGCCGGCTACGACCCGGCGGGCAACACCATCGCCCGCCACCGGGACCTCGCCGCGGGCGCCACCAGTGACCAGGCGCTGACCTGGGACGCCGAGGGCAAGCTCGGCAAGGTCGTCGACACCGTCAAGAACGGGCCCGTCACCAGCACCCGGACGACGGACTACCTCTACGACCCCAGTGGCAGCCGGCTCACCGCGCACGTCCTGGACAGCGCCAACCCGAGCGCCGAGAGCTGGACGCTCTACCTCGGCACCACCGAGCTGACCCTGACCAAGGGCGCGGCCAAGCCCGCCGCCACCCGGTACTACTCGCTGGGCCAGGCCTCGGCGGTGCGGACGGACGACAACAAGGTCGCCTTCCAGGTCGCCGACCACCACTCCACCGCCGAGCTGAACGTCGACGCGGCCACCGGCACCGTCGCCCAGAAGCGGACCACGCCGTACGGCGAGCAGCGCGGCGCGGCGCCGGCCACCTGGTCGGGCAGCCACGGCTTCCTGGGCGGCATCACCGAGCCCACCGGCCTGGTCCACCTCGGGGCGCGCGACTACGACGCCTCACTCGGCCGGTTCCTCAGCATCGACCCGGTGTTCGACCCGACCAGCCCCAAGGAGCTGAACGGGTACGCCTACTCCGGCGGCAACCCGACCAGCACCAGCGACCCCGACGGCCGCAAGATGTGCGCCGACGACTGCTCCGGCAGCGACATGGCGCTGCACGGCTGGGTCGGCATGAACGGCGTCTTCCACGAGCCGACCATGGGCGACCAGTGCGTCACCCACTGCACCGACGACGGTGACGACGACGAGGCCCCCAGCACCCGTGGCGGCGACGACTCGCCGTCCCCGGCCAAGACCACCGCGGGCTCCGCGGAGAACCGCAAGAAGTGGCACGAGGCCCGGGTGGCCTGGCTGATGCAGCCGGACAACCCGATCATCGGCGAGTACCTGGAGAAGATCCGCGAGATCAACAAGAAGTACTGCCACCGCTCGGCCCGCGACGGCTGCGCCTTCGCCAACCTGGCGCAGGACCTCCAGGAGAAGTGGTACGTCGAGGACATCGCCGGCCGGATCGACGAGTCCGAGACCCCCTTCGACGAGAAGAGGTTCAAGACGCTGACCAAGAAGGGGAGCAACCTCACCACCTGGTCGCTCAGCAACAGCGAGTACGCGATAGCCTTCCAGCTGGCCCAGGGCGGCTCCCACGTCAAGGCGACGCTGGACGACGGCGGAAAGTCCGGCAAGGGCTTCGACGCCTGGGTCGACGGCGTGCCGTCCGAGTTCAAGGAGACCAAGAACGGGCCGACCGCGGTCCACGACAACATGAGGAAGTCCAACGGGAAGGGCGCGGTGCGAACGTACATCCGCATGCCGGACGACTACTCCGCCAAGACGGCCATGGCAAGCCTGAACGAGTACCTGTCGAAGCGCAGTTCGGACTTCCAGGAGTACCACATCTGGGCGGCCGGCGACCCGACCGGCTGGAGCATCAGCGGCACGATCGGCGGCGACTACAAGTGCAAGGGCCACGGGTGCTGAGGCCGTGTCCACCGATGCCGCCATCCTGGTGAGACGACCGTCCGGCCCCGCTCTCACCGCCCGGGAGATCTCCGACGTCCTCACGCCGGCCACCGATCCACTCACGGATCCGTGGCACCACGTCGTGGGCGCGGACGGGTCGAAGTTCCGGCTCCGGCTGAGCACCGAGCCCGGAGACCTCTCCGGGCCGGCGCCCGACGGGTCATCGGACGGTGGGCCGTCCGGTGGTGGGGAGCGTGACTACGACTGCTTCCTCCACGTCTCCATCTACTGGACGACCGAGGACACCGACGACAGCATCGGCTCCCTGCGGGCGTTCTGCCGGTCGCTCGTCGCGCGGCTGCACGCCGTATGGCCGGAGGCGGAGTCGGCGTTCGAGGTCGATGACGCCTACAGCTACCGGATCCTTCCGGAGCTGTCGGAGGGCGTGGTCGACCTGCGGCTGGGCAGCGAGGCTCCGCCTGCGGAGCCGGGCTTCTCCCTGGTCGAGGCGGCCAACCGCGCCGCTTCGGGCACCGGACTCGTCTTCACCGAGGACGAGCCCGGCCGGCACGTCGTCCCGTCGCAGGACGCGGGCGACTCGGTCACCTCCACCGTGTCGTCCCGGGCGGAGGAACTCCCCTTCGCCGCCGGGGCGCGCTCCGGCGCCGCCCCGGTCGACGCCCGGCAGCTGGGCGGGTTCACCGAGCGCCTGCTCGCCGAACTCGCCCGGCACACCGCCGGCGCCGACCTGGCCTGCTGGGTGAACGGCCGGCTCTACCGCTACGAGGTGGAGCTGACACCGCCGCTCGACTGATCGGACAGGACGCGGAAAGGACGCAGGGCGGCAGCACCGGTTCGGCCGGTGCTGCCGCCCTGCGGCGCGTCCGGGTGGCCGGCCCCGAGAAATTCGCTGGCGCGACGCACGCCGAAGATCGACCCTGGTCAGCGTGCCAGAACCCAAGTTCGAGATCCGCGCCCTCCACACCGACACCACGGTGACCGTCTACCAGGCCTACGCCCCGGAGATCGGCCTGCCCGCCGCACGGGACGGCCGCTTCCCGGCGGCGTGGAAGCGGGAGCGGATGACGTGGATCAAGCCGTCGTTCCTCTGGATGATGTACCGCTGCGGATGGGGAACGAAGGAGGGCCAGGAGACCGTCCTCGCCGTAGAGATCACCCGCGAGGGCTTCGAATGGGCCCTGCGGAACAGCTGCCTGTCCCACTACGCACACGGACTGCACCCCGACCAGGCCACCTGGAAGCGCGAGTTGAAGCGCTCCCCGGCCCGCGTGCAGTGGGACCCGGAACGCAACCTGCACCTGCAACCGCTCCCCCACCGGTCGCTGCAACTCGGCCTCGCCGGCGAGGCCACCGCCCGCTACGCGGACGAGTGGATCGTCGCGATCTCCGACGTCACCGCACTCGCCCACACGATCCACACCCATGTGCGGAACGGAGAGCTGGACGCTGCGCGGCAGCTCCTCCCCGCCGAACGCCCCTATCCGTCGGGCGACACCCTCCTCACCCACCTGCGCGCCTGAGCCGCTGCCATCGCGTGCCGGAGGGTCAGATCGGCAGGTTCCAGCCCGGTCCGTCCTCGCTTCCGAGCCAGACCCGCTGCCCGGTCGGCGAGACGGTGAGGCCGAAGCCCTCCTGGTGCGGCGCACCGGCCCGCTGCCAGGCTTCGACGGCAGCCTCCACCTGATCCCAGAGCCGGAGCGGGCCGCGCTGCAGCACGGTCCACCCTCCGCCGGGGACGGGCATGGTCCGGGCCTGCGACCCGGTGGCCACGTCCCAGAGGATCTGATGCCCGCCGGCCCCCATCCGTTCGGCCGAGGGCGCCGCCAGCTGGGCGACCCAACTGCCGGTCCAGGTGCTGATGACCTCGGGGTCGATCCGGGACGGGCGTTCGTCCCCCGGGAGCAGGGAGAGGCTCTGGCGCGGCGGTCGGTCGTGCGGGCGAGCGATCATGAAACTGGTGTAGCCGGGCATGAAACGGCCCCTCCCCTCGCCGGGAGCCGTGACGACCAGGCGCACCAGTCCGAAGCCGAATCCCCATCCGGAGAGGGTAGCCAGGATGACGCCGCCCGGCTTCACCTGGTGCAGCCAGCCGGGCGGCAGGTGCCGGACGGCGCAGGTGGCGATCAACCGGTCGTACGCGTCCCCGTCGGGGTCGCCGAGCAGCCCGTCGCCGACGATCAGCCGGGGCGCGAACCCGGCCGCCCCGATCGCGGCCGCGGCACGCCCGGCCACCAGCGGGTCGTACTCGATGCTGGTCAGGTTGGCGTCCCCGAGCCGGTGGGCCCCGAGGGCGGTCGAGTAGCCGGTACCCGTGCCGATCTCCAGCACCCGGTGCCCGGCCTCGACGCCGAGCTGCTGCCACATGCCCAGCACCAGCGACGGCAGGGTGGAGGACGACGACGGCGTCCCGGTCACGGTGCCCCCGGTCACGTCCTCGGGGCGGATGTGACCGTCGAGTTGGGTGATCAGCGTCTCGTTCGTGTAGACCTGCTCCAGCCACCCGGAGTCGGTCCGGTACACCGGCCGGTATTCGGTCGGGCTACTGCCCGGGACAGGAACGAAGAACGACCCGACGAACAACTCCCGCGGCACCGCCAGCGCGGCGTCCCGCCACGCCGGGTCGTCCACTGCGTCGTCGCCCGTAAGGCCGTCCACGAGGGCGGCGCGCAGCTGAGCCGATGCGCTCACGAGTCAGGGCCCCTCTCCAGAAGGTCGGCAATCGCGCGGGCGATCGCCGCGGTGCTGTCGGCACCCTGCCAGGTCCGTGGCCCGTAGACGCGGCATTCAAGCAAGCACCACTCGTAAGGGGCGGTCACCACGAGATCGTCACCGCACTCGCGCACACGATCCACGCCCACGTGCGGAACAGGGAGGCGGTGGAGGCCCGGAAAGCTCATGCCCGCCGAACTCCCGCACCTGTCGGGCGCCACACTGCTGACCCACCTGGGCGCCTGAGCCCCGACCGCACCCGTAGGAACGGCCGGGCTCACGGTCTTCGCTTACGCTCAGCCCTGGCCCGGGAACTCGCCGCCCTGAACGGCCGCAACGAAGGCTTCCCAAGCAGCGGCCGGGAAAACGAGCGCCGGGCCCTGCGGGTCCTTCGAGTCACGCACGGGGACGACGCCGGGGAGGAATCCAGGGGCCACCTCGACGCAGTCGCCGCCATCCGGGCCGCTGAAGCTGCTCTTGCGCCAGGCCGACATCATGCAGGGAACTCGCCCTCCTGGATCGCGGCGATGAAGGAGCCCCAGGCAGCCACCGGGAAGACCAGCGCCGGCCCGTGAGGATCCTTCGAGTCACGCACGGGGACGACGCCGGGGAATCCGGGGGCCACCTCGACGCACTCGCCCGCGTTGTCGCCGCTGTAGCTGCTCTTGCGCCAGATCACCACTGCCAGCTCCTTGGGGACGTCTACGCCGGGAAGTCGCCCTCACGGACGGCCGCAACAAAGGCTTCCCACGCGGCGGCCGGGAAAACGAGCGCCGGGCCGAGGGGGTCCTTCGAGTCACGCACGGGGACGAGGCCGGGGAACCCGGGGGCCACCTCGACGCAGTTGCCGCCGTTCGTTCCGCTGTAGCTGCTCTTGCGCCAGCCGGCCGCGTCGAGCTCGTTCCGCATCATCTCTGAACCCTTCCAGCGCCTCGGCGATCAGCGCGAGCGATTCGCTCGCCGTGAGCGCATCGCCACGCAGCCGATCATAGCGCCGCCGGTGCCCGGAAACGACGGCCGGATCATCGCTGGAGCTACCCCTGTCAAGGCTCTCCGAGTACACCGAGTGCCGCCCGTCCGGCATCTCCAGAAGGACCATCGACGTGTTGATGATCGTCGCCCGGGCCGTGAACGGCACCACCTGAATGACGATGTTGTCGCGTCGGGCGATGTCCAGCAGGTGCTGCATCTGGCGCGCCATCACCTTCGGCCCGCCGACCACCGATCGGATGGCGCTCTCGTCCAGGAGGACCACCAACTGCGGCCCGCCCTCGGCGAGAAACCGCTCCTGCCTCGCGAGCCTCGCCGCGACTCGCTCCTCGATCACTTCAGGGCGCTCATCCGTCCCGCCCGCCTCGAACATCGCTCGCGCGTACTCCCTGCACTGAAGCAGCCCGAGCATGTAGTCGGTCTGGTAGACATGGGCCCCGACCGCTTCGGCCTCCGCGTCGGCATGAGTCTGGAACCAATCCGGGTGCTCGATCGAGGCACTCCAGTCCACGCGGTCCCAGAGCCGTTTCAGCGACCCACCCGTGTCGAGCAACGCGTCGGCCTTCACGACCATGTCCGGCGGCATGCGCCTCTGGCCGGACTCATACCTTGTGATGTTCGGCCTGGTGCAGTGCAGCAGCTTCGCCAACTGCTCCTGCGTGTAGCCGGCCATCTCCCGGTAGAACCGCAGCTCCTCGCCGAAGATCCGCGCCGAACTGGCCGTCACTTCGCTCTTCAGTCGCCGGTGTGCCATGCCAGACCCCCAGACGTACCGCACGGGCGTGGTACCCGATTTCGGCCATCACCGTACCTCCACCACCCGGATCATGGAGACCGGAACGCAATCATCTGCCTGCGTAGCGTGATGGTGCGCGCTCCGGTCGCACGCCCCCTCCGCCTCTCTCATCACCGGCTGAAAGCACAGCCCCCACCTCACCGCCCTCACCCACTGCCGCACCCAAGCCACCAAGCACCAGAAGTCGACCCCACCGACTTCTTGCGCACCCTGACCGATCCCCCATGATGGTGATCATGACTGGTGAGCCCTTGTCCGTGTCCCTCGCCGAGCTGCGCAGATCGTTCGACGTGTTGCTCCGCCATGTAGAAGCCTCTGCGGCGGGCGATGCCGTCCTCCTGGATCAGGACTACTTCTGGTCCATCCCCCCGAACGCGCTCTACGACGTCACCCGGGAGCCGGACGAGCTCACGATCGGACAACTCTCGGAATCCTGGCAGCACCTGAGGGACGTGCTCGCCGACCCGGACCGCACGCTGGGCTACCACCTGGTGTGGCTCGCCGACGTCCTGCGGGCGATCGGCCACGACCTTCCGGCGTAGCCGCCTCGCACCACCCCGCGCGGGAAGTCGGCCCCGCCGACTTCCCGCGCACCGGGATCACGCCCGCTCGTTCCGTGCGACGCTCCTGAACATGCGTGAGGCAGACCGCAACAAGCGGTACATCTTCTTGGACCCGTACAGCAGCGGGTCGGGTCAGGGTTGGATGTTCGTCATCGTGGCCGCGCCGACCGGCGTGATCTACCAGAACCAGGGCGGAGGGTACGGCTGCGTCCAGTACCAGCAGGAGGGCTACCTGATCCCCCTGCTCGGGCCGGACCTGGACGACGAGCTGAAGGAGATCTTCGTCGGAGAGCTGAAAGGGCACGGATCACGGCGCCTGGACTGGCCGGCCGACCTGCTCGACCGGCTGCGGGCCGCGGTCGGCTTCCACGTCCACGGTTCCGCGAACCGCGACGACCCGCTCCCCACGCCACTGGTGCTCGACGAGTCCCGTCTGTCCGAGGTCGATGAGGCGTGGGTTCCGGTGCTGACGCCCGACGGTCCCGGGGTCCTCGTCTGGGAGAACTCCGACTAGCACCAGTGAGAGTCCTCCCGTTGGGCCCCGCTCACCAGGTCACGGGCAGTGACCGCATCCCGTAGATGAACGACTCGGTACGGAACTCGCGCTCGCCGGCCAGCCGCAGCCCCGGCAGCCGGCGGAACAGCGTCTCCAGGGCGATCTGGAGTTCGGCGCGGGCCAGCGGCTGGCCGAGGCACTGGTGCACGCCGAAGCCGAACGCCAGGTGCCGCCGGGCGTCCCGGTACAGGTCCAGCTCGTCCGTCGCCCGATGGCCGGCGCCGCCGAACACCGCCTCGTCCCGGTTGGCGGTGGAGAGCATCGCCATCACGCCCTCCCCGGCCCGGACGGTGACGCCGCCCAGCTCCACGTCCTCCAGCGCCACCCGGGGCAGGCCGGTGTGCACGATGGTCAGCAGCCGCAACAGCTCATCCACCGCGCCCGGCAGGGTGGCCGGGTCGGCCAGGCCGGGGATCTGCTCGGGGTGCTCCAGCAGCAGCGCGGTCGACAGCGCGATCATGTTCGCGGTCGTCTCGTGCCCGGCGACCAGCAGCAGCACGCCCATGGCGGCCGCGTCGTCCGGGGTCAGGTCGTCCCGCGCCGCGAGTCGGCTGAGGACGTCGTCCTCCGGCTGTCCGCGCTTGCGGGCCGTCAGGCCGCGCAGGTAGTCCAGCACCTCCTCCTGGGCCTCCCGGAGCTGCTCCACGGTGCTGTCCCGGTTGAGCATCGTGCGGCTCAGGCTCTGGAAGCGGTCGTGGTCCTCGTACGGCACGCCGAGCAGCAGGCAGATCACCAGCGAGGGCACCGGCAGCGCGAAGTCGGTGACCAGGTCGGCCGTGGTCCGGCCCGCGGTCATCCGGTCCAGTGCCTCGTCCACGATCCGCTGGATCTCCGGGCGCAGCTCCTCCACCCGCTTGACCAGGAATTCCCCGGTGAGCATGCGGCGCTGGCGGGCGTGCTCGGGGTCGTCGAGCCGCAGGAAGTCCGGATTGTCGGTGATCAGCTCGCGAGCGCCGGCGACCAGCAGCGGGAAGGCCGGGTGGCGTATGTCGGCACTGAACCGGCGGTCGGACAGCACGGTGCGGACCTCGGCGAAGCCGGTGACCAGCCAGCAGAGGTCGCCGTCGGGCAGCTCGGCCCTGGTCACCGGCCCGGTGGCGGCGGCCTCGGAGTACGCGGGCGGCGGGCCGAACGGGCAGCCGCCGGAGTGCCGGGCCGGCAGCGGGAGGACGGGGGTGGTGGGGGTGGTGGGTGTGGTGGTCAAGGCGGGGGTCTCCTCACGTCGCGGGTGTTCTCGTGGGGTTCGGGGCCCGGGAAGGTTCCCGGCGGCCTGCGGGGCCGGCGGCGGGGGGCCGTCAGGCCCCGGTCCGCGCGGGCTCGTCCCCGGTGACGGTGATCGCCCGGCCCGGGCAGAGCTCGGAGGCGAGCCTGACGTCGTCGAACTGCTCGGGCAGCAGGACGGTCTGACGGAGCCTCACGAGACTGTCCCGGTCGTCCTGGTCGAAGACCGCGGGGGCGTTCGTCACGCACATGCCGGAGCTGCAGCAACGGTCCCGGTCGACGCTCACCTGCATGTCGGGCACCTTTCGCCAGGGCGGCGCCAACTGCCCTGCGGCCGCCTCTCGTTGTCACGGTCAACCTAGCCGTCGCCGGTCCGTTCACGGAGGGGTACGGTGGCCGGATCGAGAACGGCTGATTCGGCCCCCGTGTGTGAACCCCCCTTGCGGCGCAGTGCGTTTCAACCCGCGGTACTTCGCCGGACGGGTCGGCGGACCCGGCCGCGCGGACGGCCTCACAAGCCTTCGGCGGTAACCGACTCCCGTACGGAGGCCACCGCGTCGGCTTCGGCGGCGCTCTTGTCCGGCCGGTCGCGCGCCACCCGGGCGAACCGCGGGGCCAGCCCGGCGGGGTAGCGGGTGCCCGCCCTCGTCGTCATCGATCCGACGGGACCGCCTCCACCCGTTCAGGCACCGGGCCGGTCTCCGCATGCGCTCGGATCGGGGCAGGAACTCTCACCGGGCCTGGCGAGGCGTCGAGCGTTCGGCTCGGCGCTTCTGGAACTCGTCGAGCCAGTCGCGTACCTGCTCGTCGTCGTGGAGGAAGTCGCCCTCAGGGCCGGCCGGCAGGTCGATGCCGTGGAGGAGTTCGAGCGCCCATCGGGACAGGTCGTCCCATTCGAGATCGTCGTCGGTGATCCATCGCGCCGCCCAGCGGTCGACGGCGTCGCGGCTCGTCCGTGCCTCGAGGAGCGCGACGAAGCGCTCCTCGATCTCGTCCAGGCCAGGCTGCCTGTTGCTGGTCATGACGTCGACCGTAGCGCGCTCCGGCCAGCTGCCCTTGCCCGCCGGCTCAGACGAGGGCGGTGACCAGCAGGGTGAAGGCGGCGACGATGACGGCGACGCGGAGGTAGTGGAAGCGGTCCCAGCGGTTCATCTGCTCCTTCCAGTCGGCGGGCCGGTTCTCGGGGGTCCACGTCTTGCCCTGGTTGTTGATCGGGACGAGCAGCAGGACCGACATGATCACGCTGACGATCAGCAGCGCGCCGGCGGTGACGACGAGGCCGGCGCCGGGGTGGTGCCATCCGGCGACGGCCCAGACGGCGCTGAGGACGAGCGAGGTGATGTACCAGACCGGCATGACGGCGCCGAGCATCCGGCCCCCGTGGGCGCGGCCGAGCTGGCCGCTGTCCTCGGGGAGTGCGTCGAGGATCCGGTTGAGGACGACGGCGACGGCGAGCTCCACCCCCACCATCAGGCCGACGAACACGGTGGTGAAGACCTCGAGTGCGTTGAACATGGCGACTCCCCCTGGAATCTAGCGCCGCTAGCTGTTGAGGCAACGCTAGTACTGCCGCCGCTCGATTGTCTAGCAGTGCTAGGATCGGGTCATGTCGGTACAGGAACGCAAGCAGCGCGAACGGGCGGACCGCGAGCGCCTCATCGTGGCCACGGCCCGCGAACTCGCCGAGCAGCAAGGCTGGGACGCGGTCACCACCCGCCGGCTCGCCGAGCGCATCGAGTACAGCCAGCCCGTCCTCTACAGCCACTTCCGCGGCAAGCGCGAGATCATCGGCGCCGTCGCCCTCCAGGGTGCCGCCGAGATGGCCACGGCGGTGCGGGCCGCGACCTCCGCCGCGGACGGGCCGCGCGCCCGGGTCTCCGCGCTCGCCCTCGCCTACCTCGACTTCGCCGAACGCAACCCGGCGGTCTACGACGCCATGTTCCAGCTCGACGGCGGCCTGGCGTTCGCCCACGAGGACACCCCCGAGCCACTGAAGGACGCCTTCGCCGCCCTGCTGGAAAGCCTCGGCGAGGTCGCCGGGGACGGCGTCCACCCGGGGCTGTTCACCGAGACGTTCTGGGCGGCCCTGCACGGTCTGGCCACCCTGACCCGGGCGGGACGACTTCCGGCGGAGCACACCGCGTGGCGGGTGGAACTGCTGGTGGACCGGCTCGCCCTGGTCTGACGCACCGCCCCGACTCCGCCTCTGCGCAGGAAGTCGGACCCGCCGACTTCCTGCGCTCCGGCGGCTCAGGCCGACTCAGGCCGGCTTGCGGCCGAGGTCGCAGAACACCCGCTCAGGCACAGAGGTGTTCGTGGAAAGGGAGCGGGCCCCTGCCGTCGACCCTCCCGAAATCCACCTGGTCGGGCGCGGTGCTGCCGTCCGCGAGACGGACCCGGGCGTGCAGGAATCCCCGCGCGAGCCACGGCGTCCCGACAGCGTAGAGGGTCCGTCGGCCGTAGGAGGTAGGGAAGTCGGCGATGCGGTCGACGGCGAGCGGGCGGCCGTCGCAGGTGAGCTCCAGGAGCTCCTCCTGGTCGGCGTAGAGGAAGCTCACCCAACGACCGTCATCCATGCTGGACCGGCCGTAGAACGGGTTGACGGCGGGTGAACTGTGAGTGGGAAGAGGGTCGGTCGGGCAGCCGACCTCCCGGGCGAGGCCGTCCTCGACCCGCGCGGCACAGAACCGGCCGCCGGGGACGGGCCAGAAGTACCAGCTCCTGCCGCCCTCGTCCCGGTAGCGGACCCACTGACGGCCCTTGGGCGGGTTGTCCGCCACGGCCCGGATCCCCTCCAGGTCGGCCGCGAGCTCCGAGAGCGGCAGCAGCTTGACCGGGCGCGGCCGGACGGCGGCGGACGAGGCCGGGCCAGCGAGCGTGGGCGCGGTGCAGGAGACCAGCGCGGCCAGCGCCAGCCCGACGACCCCCGGAATGACGGCATGACGGCACAGCGAGACAAGCCTCATCGTTTTCCCCCCGTGTACGACCGCTTCGATCCTACGATCAACTCCCCTGCGTGGAAGCGGGAACGACACGCCAGGATCACCAACGCTCCTCCGGCGCCTGATCGGTGGAACCGGAAGGCTGCCAACGGCCTTGTCCGGGCCGGTTGATAGCGTGATCGTCGTGACAGAGCTGGAGAAGCCGGAGAAGCTGGAAGAGCTGGTCCTGACCCCCGACGAACGGGCCCGGGGAGTCCAGGTCGACCGGGTGGTGTTCACGATGGACTGGACCGGCGAGGACCACCCGGGACAGCTGGCGGCGTTCGTGGCCGGTCGGCTACGGGCCTTCGGCACGGAACCGGCGGGCATCGACACCGATGCCGTCCGCCGCGCGGCCGAGGACGACCCGACCCTGCGCCGGGGTGACCTCCCGGTCCGCCAGCTCGACCACCTCTCCGCTGCGCTGGCCGATCTCGGCGGCACGCTGCTGGTGTGGGAGAGCGGTACCGACGCCTACGAGCTGCTGGTCGCGCTGACCGGCGGCCGCGAGCCGGCCGGGTTGCTGCACGAGGGCCTCCCGGTGCGGCCCTGGGGCTCGGAACCCGAGCAGACCCTGGTCAGCCTCAACTGCCCGGACTGCTCCCAGATGCTGGTCTGGGAACTGCCCCCGACCGAGACCCTCGCCGACGAGCACTGCGACTGCGGCACCGCCCTGTTCGACGCCGAAGGCCACCCCCTGCCCAACGTCACCCTCCACCCCTGAGCCAGGCCGATACGCTGCGTGGGAAGTCGGCCCCGCCGACTTCCCACGCAGCAGCACCAACCGGCCACTCGTCGGGTCGGTTCCAGCACCTTGGACGAAGATCCTCGGCCGCTACGGGAAGAAGAGCGTGGTGGGGTGGTTCGTTCACGACTCAACCCAAGTAGGGGTACGTGCCTGCGAGGTAGTCGCCGATCTGCTGGCGCATGCTGGGGTGGATGTCGTACTGGTCGAGGTCGGCGGGCTGGATGTAGCGGACGCCGTCGGCCTCGTCGTTGATCGTGGGCTCGCCCCCGACGGGGCGGCCGATGTAGGTGTTCTCGTACTGCTGGCGGATCTCGCCGTCGGTGTAGGCGACGATGTGGTTCGGGTTGGTGTACACGCCGAGGAAACCGGTGACCTCGGCCTGGATCCCGGTCTCCTCCCGGCATTCACGGACGGCGCACTCGGCGGCGGTCTCCCCGATGTCCTGGGCGCCCGCGACACAGCACCGGAGGCGGCCGACCGGACCTGACATGGCGTCTCTCCTCCGGCAGCTCCGGAACGGGGCTTCGCCGAGTGGGTCAGGGTGTGGCGGATGCCGGGGCCGGCCGGTCAGGGCCGGGCCGGGGGCCGGAGAGGCCCCGGAAGGTGTTGCGGTAGGCCTGGGGTGACACCCCGATCGCGGCGTGCAGGTGCTGCCGCAGTGAGGCGCCGGTGGCGAAGCCGATCTCGGTGGCGATGCGGTCGACCGGGAGGTCGCTGGTCTCCAGCAGGTGGCGGGCGCGGTGCAGGCGCTGCTGGATCAGCCAGCGGCCCGGGCTGGTGCCCGTCTCCTCCTGGAAGCGGCGGGCGAAGGTGCGCGGGCTCATCCGGGCGTGTGCGGCCAGCTCCCGCAGGGCGAGCGGGCGGTCGAGGTGTTCCAGGGCCCAGGCCTGGGTCGCGGCGGTGCCGTTGGCGCCCTCCGGGGGCACCGGCTGTTCGATGTACTGGGCCTGGCCGCCCTCCCGCCAGGGCGGCACCACGCAGTGCCGGGCGACCTTGTTGGCGACGGCGCTGCCGTGGTCGGAGCGCACCACGTGCAGGCACACGTCGAGGCCGGACGCGGCGCCCGCCGAGGTGAGGATGTCGCCGTCGTCGATGAACAGCACGTCGGCGTCCAGGGCGACGTGGGGGTACATCCGGCGGAAGGCCGGCGCCAGCGCCCAGTGGGTGGTGGCGGGGCGCCCGTCGAGCAGGCCGGCGGCGGCCAGCGCGAACGCGCCGGTGCAGATGGAGACGATCCGGGCGCCGGGGCGGATCCGGGCGAGGGCCGCGCGCTCGGCCTCCGGGAGGTCGGCGGTGACGCGGTGCAGGGCGTAGGGCGGGATGACGACCGTGTCGGCGCTCTCCAGTGCCTCGGGCCCGTGCCCGACGGTGATGGTGAAGTCGGCGTCGGTGGCGACCGTCCGGTCGTCCGTCGCCGCGCACGTCACCACCTCGTACGCCCCGGGCACGCCGGGGAAGACCCGGTTGGGGATGCCCAGTTCGAACGGGTAGACGCCGTCGAGGGCGAGCACGACCACGCGGTGGGGCGGCCGGTCGGCGGGAGCGAGGGGCTCGGTCGCGGGCATGGCACGATCCTATCGATCTTTGGCAATCTTGCCATTTCGCAGGTCAGGGCCGCGCCCGCACGCTTGATCCATGACCACGAACACGCGCACGAGCACGATGCGAGCCATCACCCAGACCGCCTTCGGCGCCCCGGACGTCCTCCACGAGGCCGAGGTCGAACGGCCCGCGCCCGGCGTCGGCCAGATCCTCGTCGCCGTCCACGCCGCCGGGGTCAACCCCACCGACTGGAAGCACCGCGACCGCCGCGTCTTCCTCGGCGAGCCCCCGTTCACGCTCGGCTGGGACGTCTCCGGGACCGTCGAGGCGGTCGGCCTCGGCGTCTCGCTCTTCACCCCGGGCGACGAGGTCTTCGGCATGCTGCCCTACCCGCACGGTGCCGGCTCGCACGCCGAGTACGTCACCGGCCCCGCCCGGGCCTTCGTCCCCAAGCCCGCCGCACTGAGCCACGTCGAGGCGGGCGCGCTTCCGCTGGTGGCGCTCACCGCCTGGCAGGCCCTCGTCGACACCGCCGACGTCCGGCCGGGGCAGCGGGTCCTGGTGCACGCGGCGGCCGGCGGCGTGGGGCACGTCGCCGTGCAGATCGCCAAGGCGCGCGGCGCGTACGTGATCGGCACGGCCTCCGCCGCCAAGCACGACTTCGTCCGGGGCCTGGGCGCGGACGAGGTGATCGACTACCGCACGGCCGACTTCGTGCGGGAGGCCCGGGACGTCGACGTGGTGCTCGACCCGCTGGGCGGGGAGGACCGGCTGCGCTCCCTGGAGACGCTCCGGCCGGGCGGCGTCCTGGTGTCGATCCTGCCGGTGGACCTCGACGGACTGGCCGAACGTGCCGCCGAGCTGGGGGTGACGGCGAAGACCCTGCTGGTCGAGCACGACCGGGCGGGCATGGCCGCGATCGCCGCCCTCGCCGAGTCCGGCCGGCTGCGCGTGCACGTCTCCGGCACCTACCCGCTCGCGGAGGCCGCCGAGGCCCACGCCGAGGGCGAGACCGGCCGGGTCACCGGCAAGCTGGTGCTCACCGTCCGCCCGTGACAGCGCTCGGCGGTGCGGATCCGACCGGGGTCCGCACCGCGCCGTCGCCGGGCCGGTGAGCTCCGTCGCCGGGGTGTCCGAAGGCGGCGGGAAACCGATCAGACCGGGGCACAGTCGGACTGATTCGGGCGGGATGGGACGATACCTGCCATGTCAAGCACGTCTCCCCTGGTCCGGGTCACCGATGCCCCGCTGGGCCGGGTCACCGATGCCCCGCCCGACCCGCTCCGCCGTCTGCTGCTCGAACTGGGCGAAGCCCTGCTGGGCGGTGGCCTGCCCGTCCATGACGTCGAGGAGGAACTCCACTGGCTGGGGCGGGCCTTGGGGGCTCCGGAGGTACGGGTCGCCGCCCTGACCAACGGGCTGTTCGTCGCGCTGGGGCCGGACGACGCCACCCGGTTCCAGCCGGTCGGCGCCGCGCTGCGGTTCGAGCAGACGGCCGACGTCCTCCATCTCGTGCACCGGCTGCGGGCGGGCGAGCTCGACGGACCGCGGGCGCTCGCCGAACTGGACGCGATCCGGCGGGCGCCGGCCCGCCGGCCCGCGTGGGTGTCGGACCTCGGGGCGCTGCCGGTCGGGGTGGGGGTCTGCCTGTTCCTCCAGCCGGTGGCGGCGAACGTGCTGGCGGCCGGGCTCGGCTCGCTGATCGTGGTGGGGCTGACCGTGCTGGCCCGGCGGCTGCCGTACCTGCGGCCGCTGCTGCCCGTCACGGCCGGGTTCCTGGTGGCGCTGCTGGTCCTCTCGCTCGCCCGGGCCGGGTTGCTGGAGGGCCCGCTGCGGACCATCGTCGCCACCCTGGCGATCCTGCTGCCGGGTGGGCTGCTCGTCACCGGGCTGTCGGAGATCGCGGCGGGGGCGGCCAGTGCGGGTACGGCCCGGCTGGTGTCCGGTGCGGTGCAGCTGGCGCTGTTCCTCGCCGGGGTGGCCGCGGCGGCGACCGCGACCGGCATGCCGGCCACCGCGTTGGCCGACGTGCAGGTCGCCAGGCCGAGCTGGTGGGTGATCGCGCTGGGGCTGGCGCTCGCGGTGGCCGGCGTGGTGGTCAACGTGAACACCCCGCCCCCGGCCGTGCCGTGGATCGTCGTGGTGATCGCGCTGAGCGTCACGGCCCAGGTGGTGGTGGGGTCGGCGCACGGCGCGGCGGTCGGCGGCCTGGCCGGTGGGGTCACCGCCGCGGCCGCGGCCACCCTGGTGCACTGGCTGCCGGGCGGTCCGCTCTGGCAGGTGCTCTACCTCCCGGCGTTCTGGATCGTGGTGCCGGGCTCCTTCGGCCTGCTGCACACCGCGCAGATCGAGGTCGGCAACGGCGCGCAGTCGGTGCTGACGGCCGTGTCGGCGGTCTTCGGGGTGTCGATCGGCACCCTGATCGGCGCGGTGATCAGCCGGATACCCCGCCCCCGCCGCGCCGTCCTGCTGCCCCGGACCTGAGCCCCGGACCTGAGCCGGGGCCGAGCGGGCCCCCGGGGCTCCCAGGGCAGTGGCCCCGGGAGCCCCGGGGGCGCCCGCTCAGGGGTGGCGCAGGGCCTCGGTGAGCCGGTGGGCGGCCTCGACCACGGCCTGGGAGAGGTGGGCCCCGGGGTGCCGGGTGAGGCGTTCGATCGGGCCGGAGACCGTGACGGCCGCGACCACCCGGTTGGACTGGCCGCGGACGGGCGCGGAGACGGAGGCGACCCCGAGTTCGCGCTCGCCGACGGACTGGGCCCAGCCCCGGCGCCGTACGCCGCTCAGGGCGGTGGCGGTGAAGCGGGCGCCCTGGAGGCCGCGGTGGAGGCGCTCCGGCTCCTCCCAGGCGAGCAGGATCTGGGCGGCGGCGCCGACCTTCATGGGGAGGGTGACGCCCACCGGAACGGTGTCGCGCAGGCCGGTGAGGCGCTCGGCGGCGGCCACGCAGATCCGTACCTCGCCCTGCCGCCGGTAGAGCTGGGCGCTCTCGCCGGTGACGTCGCGCAGCTGGGTGAGGACCGAGCCGGCCGCGGCCAGCAGCCGGTCCTCGCCGGCGGCCGTGGCGAGTTCGCCGAGCCGGGGGCCGAGCATGAACCGGCCGTGCACGTCCCGGCTGACCAGGCGGTGGTGTTCGAGTGCGACGGCCAGCCGGTGGGCGGTGGGCCGCGCCATGCCGGTGGCCGCGACCAGGCCGCCCAGGGTGGCGGGCCCGGCCTCCAGGGTGCCGAGGATCGAGGTGACCTTGTCGAGCACGCCGACGCCGCTCGTGTTCTCCATGGGTGGGGTACTCCAGTCTCGAGGCCGGGAGCAGCGGGTGGGGGCTGCTCACGGCGGCTCCTGGCGGGGAGCCTGGGGTGTGGTCAGCGAGGACGGGCCGGGGAAGTCG
The DNA here is from genome assembly GCF_042721415.1 of Kitasatospora sp. NPDC058444. Taxonomy (NCBI): domain Bacteria; kingdom Bacillati; phylum Actinomycetota; class Actinomycetes; order Kitasatosporales; family Streptomycetaceae; genus Kitasatospora; species Kitasatospora sp. NPDC058444. The sequence continues at coordinate 21,435 of NZ_JBHXLL010000013.1, forward strand.
GCCGATTGCCTGCGCCGGGCACGAGACGGGTACGCGAAAGAGCGAGACGGGTCCGCGAAGGAGCCGGGGCGGGAAGCGCCCGGGCGAAGGACAGCACAGAGAGCACCGTGTCTCCTCATCTTTCCCGCGCCACAGTGGCGACAGGCCGGAGTTGGCACTGATCCCGTTCGGCACGGCGCGTACTTCGGACGCCGGGTCGGACGGGGAGTTGCCGGGGCTTCGTAGGGCCGGTCCCTCCACCCCTCTGGATGATTCGCCAGGAACGATACAAGACTCCCCGGGCCGGTCGGCAAGCCCCCCCACACCCGACCGCGGCCCGCGGGGACGGCTCAGCGGTGGCGCGGCTCCGTCAGACCGGTGCACGCGGCCCGGTCCGGGCGGCCGGGGGCGGTCGCGTCCCAGGAGCTCAGCGCGGCCAGGGCGGCGGCGCGCTCGGCGGCCGACGGCCGGGTGCCCTCGGGGCCGAGCAGGTAGTCGGCGACGGGGGTGAGCAGCAGCGTCGCGTCGCCGGCCGGGAGCAGTAACGCCTCGTCCCACTGGTGCCGGATGACGGTGCGGCGCAGCAGGGTGCCGTGGCGCGGGCGGGGCGGGCGGGCGGCGCCCCGGCGGCGCTGGAGTTCGGGGGCGACCTCGGCCTCCAGGACGGTGCGCACGTCCCGCAGGGTGCCGAGCGGCAGGTGCTCGGCGGCGAGGTCGAGCAGGGCGGCGGCCTCCGGGGCGAGCCGGTAGGCGGCGACCACGGCGGCGGTCTCGACGGGGTCGAAGGGCTGCCCGGCGAGCTGGGCCACGTCGATCACGTCGCCCGCGAGGAAGGCGCGGCCGAGCCCCTCCTCGGCGAGGGCGATCAGGCATTCCACGTGGTCGTCGGCGGCCAGGTAGGGGCGGACCGGGACGGTGGCGAGGTCGCCGGTGAGCGCGGCGGTCGCCACCCGCACCTGGTACCACGGGTCGAGCAGCGGGTCCTCGGCGGGCCAGCGCAGGGTGACGGCGGTGTGCCGGGGGCGCTCGCCGAGCAGGACGACCTCCACCGACTCCACCGGGTGATCGGTGACCAGCCGGTTGACGGCCTGCCAGAGCGAGGCCTCGGTGGGGCTGACCAGGCTGAGCTCGGCCAGCGGCCGGGGCAGGTCGGGCGGGTAGTAGCCGGCCAGGGGAAGGTCGCGGATCGGCCGGACGCCGGTGGCGTCGGCGAGGTCGCGGGCGACGCCCGCGTAACACTCGGCCCGGTCGCGGGCGCGCCGCAGCTCGGCCCGGGCGTGCCGGCCCATCCGCACGCCCTCCCGGTCGAGCGCGGCGAGCACCAGGTACGGCAGGTGGCGCTCGCCCCGGGCGCGGTGGAGCAGTTCGACCGGTCCGGCGACCGGGTCGACGTCGAGCAGCCGGTGGAGCAGGTCGGTGTTCATGGGCGTCCGCCTCCGAGGTCCGTGGTGGCCGCCCGGACGGCGGCCGGGCGACCGGGGACGTGGCGGGTCCGGCGGTGGGGGCCGGGCCGACCGCGGGCGCCGCACCACCGATTGTGCGGACGGCCGATCAACGCCGGATCACCACCGGTTCGACGATCTCTCGACATCCCGCAGGGTGCCATGGGTTGATAGGGGCTCATCAAATCGGGGGGCGGCACGTGCGCGGACGGGGGCGAGCACATGAGGCGGGCAGGTGCAGGCATGGACGATTTCCGGTTCTCGGTGCTGGGACTGATGCGGGCGCAGCGCGGCGCGACCGCGCTGAAGGTGGGCAGCCCCCAGCAGCAGGCGATGCTGGCGGTACTGCTGCTGCGGCCCGGACACGGCGCGAGCGCCACCGACCTGATCGACGCCCTGTGGGGTGAGGAGCCGCCGGGCACCGCGATGACGACGGTGCGCACCTACGCCTGGCGGTGGCGCAAGGTCCTGCACGGCGAGGAGCCGGACGCGCCGACCGTGCTGACCTCGGTCGGGGACGGCTACCGGCTGGTGCTGCCCAAGCACGCGGTGGACGCGGCGCAGGCGGAGGAGCTGGCGGCGCAGGCCGAGCGCACGGCGGCCGCCGGGGAGCCCCAGCAGGCGCGGGACCTGCTGAACCAGGCGCTGGAGCTGTGGCAGGGCGAGCCGCTGGCCGGCATCCCCGGCCCGTTCGCGCAGCGCCAGCGCCAGCGGCTCCAGGAGCTGCGGCTGACCCTGCTGGAGGAGCGGATCGCCCTGGACCTGGCGCTGGGCCGGCACTCCCGGTGCATCCCGGAGCTGACCGCGCTGACCACCGAGCACCCGCTGCACGAACGGGCGTACGGGCTGCTGATGCGCGCGCTGTACCAGGCCGGGCGGCAGGCGGACGCGCTGGCGGTGTTCCGCGGCGTGCGTCAGCTGTTCCTCGCCGAGCTCGGCGTGGCGCCCGGGGCGGAGCTGGACCTGCTGCACCAGCGGATCCTGGAGGGCGACCCGACGCTCGCCGCCCCGGCCCCGGCCGGCCCGCTGGTCTCCGGCTCGCCGGCCCCCGCCGCACCCGTGCCCGGCCCGGCGGAGCCGGCCGCGCCCGGGGCCGAGTCTCCGGAGCCGGCCGCCGGCCCCGCGCTCCCGGACGCGCCCGCCGCCCCGGCCGGGAGCACCGCACCGGCCCCCAGACCGGCCCAGCTCCCGCCCGACGCCGCCGACTTCACCGGCCGTACGGCGCTGGTGGAACGGCTGGGCGGGGCCCTCGGCGCGCCCGGACGGCAGGCGCTGGTGATCGCGACCGTGGTCGGCATGGGCGGGGTCGGCAAGACCGCGCTGGCCCTGCACATCGCCCACCGGGTGCGCGAGGCCTACCCGGACGGGCAGCTCTACGTCGACCTGCGGGGCGCCGACGCCACCCCGGCCGACCCGGAGGCGGTGCTCTGCGGCTTCCTGGTGGCGCTCGGCGTGCCGGCCGACGCGGTGCCGGACGGACTGGACGCCCGCTCGGCCCTGTTCCGCTCGGTGGTGGACGGCCGACGGCTGCTGCTGGTGCTCGACAACGTCCACGACACCGCGCAGATCAGACCGCTGCTGCCGGGCGCGGTCGGCTGCGCCGTGCTCACCACCAGCCGCACCCGGCTGTCCGGCCTGCCCGCGACCGTCCAGGCCGACCTCGGCGTCTTCGAACCCGAGGAGGCGCTCGAACTGCTGGGCCGCACCATCGGCGCCGAACGGCTGGCCGCCGAGGAGGAGGCCGCCCGGGAGCTGCTGCTGGTCTGCGGCCACCTCCCGCTCGCGGTGCGGATCGTGGCGGCCAGGCTGGCCGCCCGGCCGAGCTGGACGGTGCAGACGCTGGGCCGCCGGCTGGCCGTCGAGCGTCGGCGGATCGACGAGCTGCGCATCGGCGACCTGGAGGTGGCGGCCGCCTTCGAACTGAGCTACCGCCAGTTGACGTCCGCCCAGGCCCGGGCGTTCCGGCTGGCCGCCTCGGTGGACGGCCCGGACCTCGGGCTCCAGGCCGCGGCCGCCCTGCTGGACCTCGACGAGTACGACGCGGAGGACCTGCTGGAGGCCCTGGTGGACGTGGCGATGATGGAGTCGCCCTTCCCCGGCCGCTACCGCTTCCACGACCTGCTGCGCGCGTTCGCCCGGCGCCGTCCGGACGATCCCGGCGCGGCCGTGGCGGCCCGCGACCGGATGCTCGACCACCTGCTGGCCACCGCGTGCACGGCCTTCCAGCACGCCGTCCCCGGGGATCCGGCGGCCGGCGCGCTCGGGCCCGCGCGCAGTGCGGGCGTCGCGCTGGACGGCCCGGACGGGGCGCGGGCCTGGGCCGAGGCGGAGGGTTCCGGGGCGATCGCGCTGGCCGCGCAGGTGGCGGCCTGGACCGTCGCGGAGGACGCCGCCTGCGGCCCGGCGCCCGGGTCGGGCTCCCCGGCTGACGGCCCGGCGCCCGGGGCGGGCTCCCCGGCTGACGGCCCGGCGCCCGGGGCGGGCTCCCCGGCTGACGGCCCGGCGCCCGGGTCGGGGCCCGCGCCGCTGCGGGCCGCGATCGACCTGCTGATCGCGCTCACGCCGTTCGTCCTCGCCCCGCCCAGCCGTCAGCTGGCCACCACCGCGGAGGCGCTGGCCGCCGCCGCGGTCCACCGCGCCGACCACCGGGCAGCTGGCCGGGCGCACTTCCTCCGCGGCAACGTCGCCCTGGCCGCCACCCGGCTGGAGGAGGCCGAGGCGGCCTCCCGGCTGGCGGTGGCCGCCTCCCGCTCGGCCGGCGACACGGTGATCCTGCGCCAGGCGCTGAACGACCTCGGCCTGGTCTGCCAGTTCCTCAGCCGCTACGACGAGGCCGTCCGGCACTACGACGAGGCGCTGCTGCTGGCCCGCGAACTCGGCCACCGCTCCGGGGCGCTGGTGACGACGGTCAACGCCGCACTGGCCCGGGTGCGCAGCGGGCGGGCCGCCGAGGCGGTGCCGATCTGCCACGAGGCGCTGGCCGAACTGCGCACCCGGCACGACGATCCGGGCCGGGCGTACACGCTGTACGTGCTGGGGCTGGCGCTGCACGGGCTGGGGCGGCACGAGGAGGCGGTCACCTGGTTCGGCGAGTGCCTGGCGGTGGCGTCGGCGGCCGGTCTGCGGGCCCGGGCCGCGCACGCCCGCTACCGGATGGCGGACAGTCTGCGCTCGCTGGGCCGGACGGACGAGGCGCTGGAGCACGCCGGGCAGGCGCTGGAGCTGTGCGAGGAGCTGGGCGCCGAGCGGGACCAGGGCCACGCGCTGGTGGTGCTGGGGCGGACGCTGGCCGACCTCGGGCGGGAGGCCGAGGCGTGCGGCCGGCTGCGCGAGGCGCACCGGATCTTCGTCCGGCTGGGGCTGCCGGAGGCGGAGGAGGTGGCGGGGCTGTTGCCCCGGCCGGAGGCTGCGGCCGGGTCGGTTCCGTCGGCCGCGTCGGTTCCGGAGGAGTGGCGGGCCTCCGACCGGCTGTCGTCGGGCTGCTGAGGAATCGATCCTGCGCCCGGTTCCGGCCCGTTCAGGGGCCAGCGTGTTCAGGAACCGGCCCGTTCAGGGGCCGGCGTGTTCAGGAGCCGGCCGGCTCAGGAGCCGGTGCTGTTCCAGTCGCCGGTGCTGCCGTGCCCGGTGCTGGTCGGGGTCGGGGTGGGGGTGGCCGTCGGCGTCGCGTCGCCGCTCACCACCATCGCCGTCCCGGTGCCGGCCGTCTCCGCCACCGCGACCGTGGCGGAGAGGCCGGCGCCCAAGGCGACGACCACCCCGAGGCCGACCGTGAACAGCCGAAGGCGGGTGCGGGCGGTGGCCGGACGCTGCGTCATCTCTGGTGCTCCCTTGGCTCGCTTCCCCGGAGGGAAGGGGTTCCGTCGTGGTGTGGCACCAGTCTGGCCAGGAGCGGTCAACGGCCGATCTACAGCCGAGCACCGGTGATCACCACTGATCACCGGTGCCCGGCGGCGGCACGTCTCAGTCCACCGAACGGATCTCCAGGGTGCAGCACTTCACGCTGCCGCCGCCCTTGAGTAGCTCGCTGAGGTCCATCCCGATCGGCCGGAAGCCGCGCTCGCGCAGCCGCGCGGCCAGGCCCACGGCCGCCTCCGGCAGCACCACGTGCAGACCGTCGCTCACCGCGTTGAGGCCGAACACCGCCGCGTCCTCGGCGTCCACCAGCAGCGCGTCCGGGAACAGCCGGCGCAGGACGGCACGGCTGCCGGCCGAGAAGGCCCGGGGGTTGTACATGATCTCGTCGCCGTCGAGCACGGCGAGCGCGGTGTCCAGGTGGTAGTAGCGCGGGTCGACCAGCTCCAGGCCGATCACCGGCCGGCCGAAGAACTCCTGGGCCTCCGCGTGCCCGTCGGCCACGCTGCGGAAGCCCCGCCCGGCCAGCACGTAGCCGGCGGTCAGCAGCAGGTCCCCCTCGCCCTCGTTGACGTGCTCCGGGTCGAGCGTCTCGAAGCCCCGGGCGCGGAACCACTCCAGGTAGGCCGGGCCCTCCGCGGCCCGCTCGGCATTGCGGAAGCGCGCGCCGAGCACCTTGCCATCCACCACGGTGGCGCCGTTGGCCGCGTAGACCATGTCGGGCAGGCCGGGCAGCGGGTCGATCAGGTCGACCCGGTGGCCGAGCTCGCCGTAGAGGGCGTACAGCCGCTCCCACTGGGTGACGGCGAGGTCGGTGTCCACCGGCTTGGCGGGGTCCATCCAGGGGTTGATCGCGTAGCTGACCTCGAAGTGCGTGGGACGGCACATCAGGTAGCGGCGCGGGCGGGCGGTACGGGAGATCGGGGTCATCGGCGTCATCGGGGCCATCGGGGTCCTCCGGCGGGTGAGGGCGGGTCGGGAAGTCGGGTGGGGTGGGGCGGTCGGGCGGCGGGGGTCAGGCGGCGGGGGCCGACGGCCGGGTCGGGAAGTCGCGCAGGCCGCGCAGCGGGCTGGCCAGCAGCACCAGGCCGGCCGAGAGCAGCACGCCCGCCATCAGCCAGATGGTGCTGCGGGCGCCGATCACCTCGCCGAGCCAGCCGCCGAGCAGGGCGCCCACCGGGATCGCGCTGTAGTTGAGGGTCGCGGAGCTGGCCCGGATCCGGCCGATCAGCTCGGGCGGGCAGTAGGCCTGGGAGAAGCTGCCGGCCAGGACGTTGCCCGCCACCACACCGCAGACCGCGACCGCCCAGGCGAGCGCGCTGACCACCAGCGGCAGCCGCTCGCCCGCCAGCGGCAGCAGCAGGATGAAGGGCGCGACCACCAGCTCGCAGACCAGCAGGGCGCGCGCGGTGCCCAGCCGGCGGGCGATCCGCCCGGCCAGCATCGCGCCGGCCAGCCCGCCGACGCTCACCAGCGCGAACACCCCGCCCACCGCGCCCGGTTCGATCCCCACGCTGCGCACCAGGAAGACCGTCTGCACCGCCTGGATGCCGTTCAGGCCCAGGTTGCCGACCGCCGCGAAGCAGGCCAGCGTGCGCAGGTAGGGATCGCGCAGCAGGAAGCGGACGCCCTCGCCGATCTCGCGCGGGATGCCGCGCCGCTCGGACACCGGCGGGGGGCGTTCCTCCGTCCTGATCCGCCGCAGGCAGATCGCCGACACCAGGTAGGTGAGCGAGTCGGCGAGCATCCCGCTGGCGGCGCCGAAGGCCTGGGCGAGCAGACCGGCCGCGCCGGGGCCGGCGATCTCCGCCGCCGAGGCCCCGGAGCGCAGCTTGACGTTGGCCTCCAGCAGGTCGGCCCTGGCCACCAGGGTGGGCAGCACCGCTCCGTAGGCGGTGGAGAAGAACACCTTCACCGCCCCGGTCAGCAGGGCCACCACCACCAGCTGGGCGAGGGAGAGCGCCCCCAGCCAGGCGGCCACCGGGACGCTGCCGAACAGGAGGAGCAGCAGCAGGTCGCAGACCAGCATCACCCGCAGCCGGGGCCAGCGGTCCACCCAGGCGCCGGCCGGCAGGCCGAGGAACAGCCAGGGCAGCCAGGCGGCGGCGTTGACCACGCCCACCGCGAAGGGTCCGGCGCCCAGGGTGACCACGGCCACCAGGGACAGCGCCACGCTGCCGACGGCCGTGCCGAGGGTGCTGGTGGTCTCACCGATCCAGAGCCGGCGGAAGTCCCCCTGGGCCCACAGGCCCCACCGGCCGCGCGGCCGCTGCGGCGGCGCCGGTGACTCGATCGGGACGGTGGTGGTCATGGCGGGTCACGCTCCCGGCTTCTCGGAGTGGAGCTTCTCGGTGGGCAGCTTCTCGGTGGGCAGCTTCTCGGCCAGCACGGCGGCGATCCGGGCCAGGGGTTCCGGCCGGGTCAGCTCGCCGTGGGCGCAGTCCAGGCGGTGGCTCTCGATCCGGCCGTCCAGGTACGGCCGCCAGGCCCGCTCGTACGGCCAGTCGGCGGGCTTGCCGGTGGTCGCCCCGAAGAAGACGGCGTCGCCCCGGTAGCGGGTGGGCACGTGCTCGGCCATCAGCTTGCGGTGCCGGTCGAAGACCTCCGGCAGCACCGCCACCGCCTCCCCGAGCACGGCCCGCAGCTCGGTGAGGCCCCGGCCGTCCGCCGGGTCGTAGCCGAGCGAGTGCAGCAGCTCGGCGAGGGAGTCGGCGGTTTCGACGGGCGGGGCGTCACCGGCGCGCGGCGCCGCCGGGGCGCCGTCGAGCAGGGCCAGCAGGCCGACCTCGGCGCCCTCGGCCCGCAGCCGTACGGCCATCTCCTGGGCGACCACCGCGCCGAAGGACCACCCCAGCAGGTGGTACGGGCCGTCGGGGCGCACCGCGCGGATCTGCCGCACGTAGTCCTCGGCGATCTCGGCGACGCTCGCCGGCGCGTCGCCGCGCAGGCCCCGGGCCTGGAGGCCGTACACCGGCTGTTCGGGGCCGAGGTGGCGCAGCAGCCCGGAGTAGACCCAGCTGATGCCGGCCGCCGGGTGCACGCAGAACAGCGGGGCCCGCCCGCCGCCGGCGCGCAGCGGCAGCAGGACGTCCAGGGCGTCGGCCACCGGGCCGTGGTCGAGCCGTCGGGCGAGCCCGGCCACGGTGGGGGCCTCGAACAGCGCCCGCATGCCGGGGTCCACGCCGAGGGCGGTGCGGACCCTGGCGAGCAGCCTCATGGCGAGCAGGGAGTGGCCGCCGAGGTCGAAGAAGTCGTCGTCGATGCCGACGCCCGCCAGGCCGAGGGTCTCGGCGAACAGCGCGCACAGGAGCTCCTCGCGCGGCGTGCGGGCGGCGCGGCCGCCGGTGAGCTGCCCGAAGTCCGGTGCGGGCAGCGCCGTCCGGTCGAGCTTGCCGCTGCCGGTGAGCGGCAGCGCGGGCAGCGGGACGACGGCGGCGGGCAGCATGTAGCCGGGCAGGTGGCCGGCCGCGAAGGCGCGCAGGTCGGCGGGGTCGAGCGGGCCGTCGGTGACGACGTAGGCGACCAGGCGCAGCCCGTCCGCGTCGGGCAGGACGGCGGCGGCGCCCACCTCCGGGTGGAGCGTCAGCACGTGCTCGATCTCGCCGAGTTCGATCCGGAAGCCGCGGATCTTCACCTGGTGGTCGGTGCGGCCGAGGTACTCCACGCCGCCGTCGCGGGTGCGGCGGGCCAGGTCCCCGGTGCGGTACATCCTCACACCGGGCTCGAAGGGGCTGGCGACGAAGCGCTCCGCGGTCAGCCCGGGCCGGCCGAGGTAGCCGCGGGCCAGGCCCGGTCCGGCCAGGTACAGCTCCCCCGGCACGCCCGGCGGGACGGGGTTGAGGTGCTCGTCGAGGACGTACGCCCGCGCGCCGGCGATCGGGCCGCCGAGTCCGGGGCGCTCCGCCGCGCCGAGCGGCCGGCCGAGGGCGTACACGGTGGCCTCGGTCGGGCCGTACAGGTTGTAGGTGGTGCCGGGTGCCGCGCGCAGGCCCGTCCAGAGCTGCTGGCCGACGGCCTCCCCGCCCAGCACCAGGACGGCCGGTGCGGCGCCCTCCAGCAGGCCCTCGGCGAGGAGTTGCTCGGCGTAGGAGGGAGTGACGTCCATGACGCCGACGCCCTCCGCGCGCACGTACCGGACCAGGGCGGCCGGGTCGCGGCGCAGGTCGTCGCCGATCAGGTGCAGTTCGTGTCCGGCGAACAGCCAGAGCAGGCTCTCCAGCGATCCGTCGAAGCAGAGCGAGGCGGTGAGCGCGACGCGCAGTCGGCCGTGCGCGGCCTCGGCGGCGGCGATCGGCCCGGCGCGGTGGACGGCCAGCAGGGCGGCGAGGCTGCCGTGCTGGACGACCACGCCCTTGGGGCGGCCGGTGGAGCCGGAGGTGTAGATCAGGTAGGCGGCGTGGTCGGCCGAGGCCCGCGGGGCCGGGTCGGTGTCCGGGCCGGTGGCCTCGGCGAGGGCCAGGGCGGGGGCGCCGGCCAGTGCCTCGGGCGCGGGCCAGCCGTCGTCGGTGAGGACCAGGGCGGGGGCCGCGTCGGCGAGGGTGCGGGCGGTGCGGTCGGCCGGGTGGTCGGCGTCCAGCGGCAGGTAGGCGCCGCCGGCCTTGTGCACGGCGAGCATGGCGACCACCGTCTCCGCCGAGCGTGGCAGGGCGAGGGCGACCACGGACTCGGGGCCGATGCCCCGCCCGATCAGGTGGTGGGCGAGCCGGTTGGCGCGGACGTTCAGCTCGGCGAAGGTCAGCCGGGTGTCGCCGCAGACCAGCGCGACGGCCTCCGGGGTGCGGGCGGCCTGCGCCGCGAAGGCGGCCGGGACCAGCGGGAGTTCGGCCGGCAGGGCGGCGCCCGCCACCGGGAGCGCGGCGCGCTCCTCGGCCGACAGCAGCTCGACGCGGCCGATCGGCAGCTCGGGCCGGGCGGCCACCGCCGCCAGCAGCCGGCCGAAGCGGACGGCGATCGCCTCGACCGTCTCCCGGTCGAAGAGGTCGGTGGCGTAGTCGATCGCGCACTCCAGGCCGGCGGGCGCGCCGTCCGCGTCGAAGGACTCGCCGAGGCCCACGCTCAGGTCGAACTTGGCGACCGTCCCGGCGGAGGACTCCACGGAGGCGTCGAGGCCGGCCGCGGCGAGCGGCGCGGACCCGCCCCGGCCCTCCAGCAGCAGCGCCACCTGGAACAGCGGGTGGCGGGCCAGCGAGCGGGCCGGGTTCAGCTCCTCCACCAGGCGCTCGAAGGGCACGTCCTGGTGGGCGTGGGCGTCGAGTTGGGTCTCCCGGACGCGGGCCAGCAGCTCGGTGAAGCTGGGGTCGCCGGACGTGTCGGTGCGCAGCACCAGGGTGTTGACGAAGAAGCCGACCAGCTCGTCCAGCGCCTCGTCGGAGCGCCCGGCCACCACCGAGCCGATCGGGACGTCGGTGCCCGCACCGAGCCGGGTGAGCAGCGCGGCGAGGGCCGCCTGCACGGTCATGAACAGGGTGACCCGGTGGGCCCGGGAGAGCGCGACCAGCTCGCGGTGGAGTTCGGCGCCGTAGGGCACGACGACCCGGTCGCCGCGGTGCGAGGCGGCCGCGCGGCGCGGCCGGTCGACGGGCAGCGACAGCTCCTCGGGCAGGCCGGCCAGCGCCTCGCGCCAGTGGGCGAGTTGGCGGGCGAGCAGGCTCTCGCCGTCCTCCTCGTCGCCCAGCAGTTCGCGCTGCCAGAGCGCGTAGTCGGCGTACTGGACGGGCAGCGGCGCCCACTGCGGGGCCGTGCCGCCGGTGCGGGCCGCGTAGGCCGTGGCGAGGTCGCGCAGCAGCGGGCCCATCGACCAGCCGTCGCCGGCGATGTGGTGCAGGACGAGGGCGAACAGGTGCTCGCCGGGGCCGGCCGGGATGACGTGGGCGCGGACGGGGAGGTCGGCGGCCAGGTCGAAGGGGCGGGAGGTGCAGCCCGCCGGCTCGGTGCCGGGCGGCAGCAGCTCGACCCGGACGCGGGCCTGCCCGGCGGGCAGGATCCGCTGGTACGGGGAGCCGTCCTCCTCGCCGATCAGCGTGCGCAGGCTCTCGTGCCGGGCCACCACGTCGCCGAGGGCCAGTTCCAGCGCGGCGGTGTCCAACTCCCCTGCCACGCGCAGGACGAGCGGCAGGTTGTAGAGGGCGCTGGGGCCCTCCATCCGGTCGATCAGCCACAGCCGCTGCTGGGCGAAGGACAGCGGGATCCGCTCCGGGCGGGCACCTCCCGCGCTCAGCGCCGTCCGCCGCGCTCCGGCGTCCAGGCGGACGGCCAGGCGGGCGTCCAGCCCGGCGACGCTCGGCGCCTCGAAGACGTCCCGGATGCCCAACTCCGCACCCAGGACGGACCGCACCCGGCTGAGCAGCTTGGTGGCGAGCAGCGAGTGGCCGCCCAGGTCGAAGAAGTCGTCGTCGATGCCGACCGCGTCGAGGCCGAGCACCTCCGCGAACAGCCCGCAGAGGATCTCCTCCCGCGGGGTGCGCGCCGCACGGCCGGCCGAGAGCGCGCCGAAGTCCGGTGCGGGCAGCGCCCGGTGGTCGACCTTGCCGCTGCCCGTCAGCGGCAAGGTGTCGAGCAGGACGACGGCGGCCGGCACCATGTAGCCGGGCAGCGTCTCGGCGGCGAACCGCCGCAGCTCGACGGCGAGTTCGGGCGAATCCTGGCCCACGGTGCAGTGGGCGACCAGCCGCCGGTCGCCGGTGTCGCTCTCCCGGACGGTGACCACGGCCTGGCGGACGGCGGGGTGGCGGGCCAACACCTGCTCGATCTCGCCGAGTTCGACGCGGAAGCCACGGATCTTCACCTGGTGGTCGGTGCGGCCGAGGTACTCAACGCCGCCGTCGCGGGTGCGGCGGGCCAGGTCCCCGGTGCGGTACATCCTCACACCGGGCTCGAAGGGGCAGGCGACGAAGCGCTCCGCCGTCAGGCCCGGCCGCGCCAGGTAGCCACGGGCCAGGCCCGCCCCGGCCAGGTACAGCTCCCCCGGCACCCCGGCCGGAACGGGGTTGAGGCACTCGTCCAGGAGGTACGCCCGCACGCCGGCGATCGGGCCGCCGAGCCCGGGGCGCTCCACCACGTCGAACGGCTGGGTCAGCGCGTAGACGGTGGCCTCGGTCGGGCCGTAGAAGTTGTGGCCCGCGGTGTCGGGGTGCTCCCGCAGCCGCTGCCACAGCGCCTGGCCGACGGCCTCGCCGCCGAGCAGCAGCAGGCGCGGCGCGGGCGCCTCCAGCAGGCCCTCCTCGATCAGCTGCTCGGTGTAGGACGGGGTGAGGTGCAGGGCGTCGATGCCGGCGGCGGCCGTGTGGCGGACCAGGGCGGCCGGGTCGCGGCGCAGCTCGTCGCCGATCAGGTGCAGCTCGTGCCCGGCGAACATCCAGAGCACGGGCTCCAGGGAGGCGTCGAAGCAGAGCGAGGCGGTGAGTGCGATCCGCTGCCGGCCGTGGGCCTGCTCGGTGCCCCGGATCAGGGCGGCGCGGTGGGCGGCCAGTAGGGCGGCGACGGCGCCGTGCGGCACCACGACGCCCTTGGGGCGGCCGGTGGAGCCGGAGGTGTAGATGACGTAGGCGGCGTCGCCCGGGTCGAGGGCGCGCCATCCGAGCGCGGGCGCGCCGTGCTCGGCGGCCTCGGCGCTCTCGCCGTCCTCGGCGCCGTCCCACGGCGCGGCGACGTCCGACGGACCGGCACCGTCCGGCGGCGCGGCGACGTCCAGGGTGCGCAGGCCGGCCAGCACCTCGGGCAGCGGCCAGCGCCCGTCGGTGAGGGCGAGCGCCGGGCGGGCGTCGGCGAGCATGTGGGCGGTGCGCTCGGCCGGGTACTCGCCGTCCAGCGGCAGGTAGGCGCCGCCGGCCTTGTGCACGGCGAGCATGGCGACCACCGTCTCCGCCGAGCGCGGCAGGGCGAGGGCCACCACCGACTCCCGCCCGACGCCGGCGGCCAGCAGGCGGCGGGCGAGCCGCTCGGCGCGGGCGTCCAGCTCGGCGAAGGTCAGCCGGGTGTCGCCGCAGACCAGCGCGACGGCCTCCGGGGTGCGGGCGGCCTGGGCCGCGAAGGCGGCGGGCAGCAGCGGGACTTCGGCCGGCAGGGCGGCGCCCGCCGCCGGGAGGGCCTCGCGCTCCTCGGCCGACAGCAGCTCGACGCGGCCGATCGGCAGCTCGGGCCGGGCGGCCACCGCCGCCAGAAGCCGCGCGAACCGGACGGCGACGGCCTCGACCGTCTCCCGGTCGAAGAGGTCGGTGGCGTAGTCGAGGGCGCAGTCGATCCCGGCGGGCTCGCCGTCGGGGCCGAAGGACTCCTCGGCGATCAGGCTGAGGTCGAACTTGGCGGAGCCGGTGCCCGCCGCGAGCGGCTCGACGCTCAGGCCCGCCGTGGCCGGATCGGCCTGCTCGTTGCTCTGGAGCACCAGCATCACCTGGAACAGCGGGTGGCGGGCCAGCGAGCGGGCCGGCCTGAGCTCCTCCACCAGGCGCTCGAAGGGCACGTCCTGATGGGCGTAGGCGGCGAGGGCGGTCTCCCGGGAGCGGCCGAGCAGGTCGGCGAAGCTCGGGTTGCCGGACGTGTCGGTGCGCAGCACCAGGGTGTTGACGAAGAAGCCGACGAGCTCGTCCAGCGCCTCGTCGGAGCGCCCGGCCACCACCGAGCCGATCGGGACGTCGGTGCCCGCGCCGAGGCGGGTGAGCAGCGCGGCGAGGGCCGCCTGCACGGTCATGAACAGGGTGACCCGGTGGGCTCGGGAGAGCGCGACCAGCTCGCGGTGGCACTCGGCGTCCAGGGTGAGCGCCACCCGGTCGCCGCGGTGGGAGGCGACGGGCGGGCGGGGGCGGTCCAGCGGCAGCGTCGCCTCGTCCGGGAGGTCCGCCAACATCTCGCGCCAGTGGGCGAGTTGGCGGGACGCCAGGCTCTCCGGGTCGGCCTCCTCGCCGAGCAGTTCGCGCTGCCAGAGCGCGTAGTCGGCGTACTGGACGGGCAGCGGCTCCCAGTCGGGGGCGGCGCCCTCGGCGCGGGCCGCGTAGGCGGAGCCGAGGTCGCGGACCAGCGGGCCGAGGGACCAGCCGTCGCTGGCGATGTGGTGCAGCGCCAGGACGAGTACGTGCTCCTCCGCCGACACCCTCAGCAGGGTGGCACGGACGGGGAGTTCGGTGCGCAGGTCGAAGGCGTGGCGGCAGAGTGCGGCGACGGTGGCGGCCACCTCGTCGGCGGGGCGGTCCAGGGTGGGGAGCGGGAGGACGGCCTCCTCGGCGGGCAGCACGCGCTGATACGGGGTGCCGTCCTCCTCGGCGATCAGCGTGCGCAGGCTCTCGTGCCGGGCCAGCACGTCGCCGAGCGCCGACTCCAGTGCGGCGGCGTCCAGTCGGCCCGTCAGGCGCAGCGCCAGCGGCGCGTTGTAGAGGGCGCTGGGGCCTTCCATCCGGTCGATCAGCCAGAGCCGCTGCTGGGCGAAGGAGAGCGGCACCCGGGCCGGGCGCGTCCCTGCCGCGCTCAGTGCCGGGCGCTGCGCACCGGCGTCCAGGCGGGCGGCCAGCCCGGCCACGTTCGGCGTCTCGAAGACGTCCCGGATGCCCAGTTCGGCGCCGAGCGCGGACCGCACCCGGCTGAGCAGCTTGGTGGCGAGCAGCGAGTGGCCGCCCAGGTCGAAGAAGTCGTCGTCGATGCCGACGGCGTCGAGGCCGAGCACCTCCGCGAACAGCCCGCGGAGGATCTCCTCCCGCGGGGTGCGCGCCGCACGGCCGGCGGAGAGCGCGCCGAAGTCGGGGGCCGGGAGGGCGGACCGGTCCAGCTTGCCGTTGGCGTTCAGCGGCAGCGCGTCCAGCGGCACGATCGCGGCCGGCAGCATGTAGCCGGGCAGCGTCCGGGCGGCGGTGGCGCGCGCCTCGGCCGGGTCGAGCGGGCCGTCGGTGACCACGTAGGCGACCAGGCGCAGCCCGTCCGCGTCGGGAAGGACGGCGGCCTGGAGCACCCGCGGGTGGGCGGTCAGGGCGCGCTCGATCTCGCCGAGTTCGACGCGGAAGCCGCGGATCTTCACCTGGTGGTCGGTGCGGCCGAGGTACTCCAGCTCCCCGTCGCGGGTGCGGCGGGCCAGGTCCCCGGTGCGGTACATCCTCCCGTTGGGCTCGAAGGGGCAGGCGACGAAGCGCTCCGCCGTCAGGCCCGGACGGCCGAGGTAGCCGCGGGCCAGTCCGGCCCCGGCCAGGTACAGCTCCCCCGGCACCCCGGCCGGGACGGGGTTGAGGTACTCGTCGAGGAGGTACGCCCGGGTGCCGGCGACGGTGCGTCCGAGGACGGGCCGCCCGGTGGCCTCCAGCGGGTGGGTCAGGGCGTCGACGGTGCACTCCGTCGGGCCGTACAGGTTGTGGGCGGCGGTGCCCGGCGCCTCGCGCAGCCGGGTCCAGAGCGCCTGGCCGACGGCCTCGCCGCCGAGCAGCACCAGGGCGGGCGCGGGCTCCTCCAGCAGGCCCTCCTCGATCAGCTGCTCGGCGTAGGAGGGCGTCACCTCCAGGACGCCGATGCCGTGCTCGTGCACGTGGTTGACCAGGGCGCGGGCGTCGCGCCGCACGTCGCCGCCGATCAGGTGCAGCTCGTGGCCGGCGACCAGCCAGAGCAGGCCGTCCCAGGAGGCGTCGAAGCAGAGCGAGGCGGTGAGCGCGACCCGCTGCCGGGGGACGTCGGCCATCACCCCGGTGCGGTGGGCGGCCAGCAGCGCGGCGATGCCGCCGTGCGGGACCACGACGCCCTTGGGGCGGCCGGTGGAGCCGGAGGTGAAGATGACGTAGGCGGCGTCGTCCGCCGTGGCACGCGGGGCCGGGTCGGTCCGCGGACCGTCCGTGCCGTCGGCGACGTCCAGGGTGCGCAGCCCGTCGAGCACCTCGGGCAGCGGCCAGCGCTCGTCGGTGAGCACCAGCGCCGGGCTCGCCTGCGCCAGCGTGTCGGTGGTGCGGTCGGCCGGGTACTCGGCGTCCAGCGGCAGGTAGGCGCCGCCGGCCTTGAGCACCGCGAGGATGGCGACCACCGTCTCCGCCGAGCGCGGCAGCGCGAGGGCCACCACCTGCTCGGGGCCGATGCCCGCGGCGATCAGCCGGTGCGCGAGTCCGTTCGCCCGGGCGTTCACCTGCGCGTACGTCAGGCTGAGTCCGCCGCAGACCAGGGCCACGGCCGCGGGCGTCCGAGCGGCCTGCGCCTCGAAGGCGGCCGGCACCAGCGGCACCGGCTCGGGCAGCGGGGTGGGGGCGATCGCGGCCCCGGCCCGCTCCTCGGCGGGCAGCACGGCCAGCTCGGCGACCGACCGTCCGGGGTCGACCGTGATCTGACGCAGGATCAGTTCGAGTGCGGTGGCCAGCTGTTCGGCGCTCTCGCGGTCGAACAGGTCGGTGGCGTACTCCAGGACGCCGGCCAGCCCCGCGGTGGCGCCGTCGGCGCCCTGCCGCTCGACCAGGCGCAGGGTGAGGTCGAAGGTGGCCGTGCCGAAGTCGACCGGCTCCTCCGTCACCGTCACGCCGGGCAGGTCCGGGCCGTCCTCGGCGGCGCCCGCGAAGGCCAGCATCACCTGGAACAGGGGGTGGCAGGCGGTCGAGCGGGTCGGGTTCAGCTCCTCCACCAGGCGCTCGAAGGGCACGTCCTGGTGGGCGTGGGCGGCCAGGTCGGTCTCCCGGATCCTGGCCAGCAGCTCGGTGAAGCTCGGGCGGCCGGAGAGGTCGGTGCGCAGCACCAGGGTGTTGGCGAAGAAGCCGACCAGCTCCTGCACGGCCTCGTCGAGGCGGCCGGCCAGCGGGGTGCCGATGGGCAGGTCGGTGCCCGCGCCGAAGCGGTGCAGCAGGGTGGCGTACGCGGCCCGCAGCACCATGAAGAGGGTCACGCCGTGCTCGGCGGCGAGCGCGGCGAGCCGGGTGTGCAGCTCGGCGTCGAACTCCAGCGGGACGACCGCGCCGCGGTGGGTGGCGACCGGCGGGCGGGGGCGGTCCAGCGGCAGCGGGAGTTCCTCCGGCGCGCCGGCCAGCGCCTCGCGCCAGTGGGCGAGTTGGCGGGCCGCCAGGCTCTCCGGGTCGGCCTCGTCGCCGAGCAGTTCGTGCTGCCAGAGCGCGTAGTCGGCGTACTGGACGGGCAGCGGCTCCCACCGCGGGGCCGCGCCGCCGAGGCGGGCCCGGTAGGCGTCGGTGAGGTCGCGGTAGAGCGGGCCCAGCGAGGCGCCGTCCCCGGCGATGTGGTGGACGACCAGGACCAGCACGTGCTCCTCGGGCCCCTCGGGCCGCAGGTAGGCGTGGACCGGGAGGTCGCCGGCGAGGTCGAAGGTGTGGCCGGCGAGTTCGTCGGTCGGGCGGTCGGTGACGGTGAGCAGGCCGGTGCCGGGGGCGTCGAGGACGCGCTGGTACGGGGTGCCGTCGTGCTCGCCGAAGACGGTGCGCAGCGCCTCGTGCCGGTGGACGACGTCGCCGAGGGCGGCCTCCAGGGCGGCGGGGTCCAGCGGGCCGCGCAGCCGCAGCGCGAGGGTGACGTTGTAGGTGGCCGAGGGGCCGTCGGCCTGGGCGAGGAACCAGAGGCGGCGCTGGGCGAAGGAGAGCGGCACCCGCTCGGGCCGCACGGCGGGGCGCAGGGCCGGACGGGCCCCGGCGACGCGGTCGGCGAGCCGGTCGGCGAGCCCGGCGACGGTGGGCGTCTGGAAGAGGTCGCCGATGGCGAGTTCGACGCCGAGTTCGGTGCGGGCCCTGCCGACCAGGCGGGTGGCGAGCAGGGAGTGGCCGCCGAGGGCGAAGAAGTCGTCGTCGATGGTGATGTCGTCGATGCCGAGGAGGTCGCCGAAGAGCTCGCAGAGCACCCGTTCGCGCTCGTCGCGCGGGGCGCGCCCGGTGTCGTCGGCGGCGAGGTCGGGGGCGGGCAGGGCGCGGCGGTCGACCTTGCCGTTGGCGTTCAGCGGCAGCGCGTCCAGCAGGACGACCACGGCGGGGACCATGTAGCCGGGCAGCACGGTGCCGGCGAAGGAGCGCAGTTCGGCGGGGGTGAGCGAGGCCTCGGCGGTGCAGTAGGCGACCAGCCGGGTGTCGCCGGGGCGGTCCTCGCGGGCGATCACGATGACCTGGCGCACGGCGGGGTGGCGGGACAGGGCCGCCTCGATCTCGCCGAGCTCGATCCGGAAGCCGCGCAGCTTGACCTGGCCGTCGATCCGGCCGAGGAACTCCACGGCGCCGTCGGCGCGCAGCCGCACGAGGTCCCCGGTGCGGTACATCCGCTCGCCGGGCGCGTACGGGCAGGCGACGAAGCGCTCGGCGGTCAGGCCGGGCCGGCCCAGGTAGCCGCGGGCCAGGCCCGCGCCGGCCAGGTACAGCTCACCGGGGACGCCGGGCGGGACGGGGCGCAGCCGGGCGTCGAGGACGTGGCTGCGCATGTTGTCCATCGGGCCGCCGATCGGCACCCGGGGGCCGGCGAGGTCGGCGGGGGCGAGCGGGTGGTGGGTGGCGAAGGTGGTGGTCTCGGTGGGCCCGTAGACGTGGGCGAGCAGCAGCTCGGGGCAGGCCTCCAGGACGCGGCGCATCAGCACCCCGGAGGCGGCCTCGCCGCCGGTGCAGACCACGCGCAGGGCGGCGAAGGTCTCCGGGGCCTGCTCGGCGACGAGGTCGAACAGGGCCTTGGTGAGGAAGACGGCGGTGACGTCGTGGCGGGTGGTGACGGCGTGCAGGGCGGTGGCGTCGAGGGCGCCGGGCGGGGCGACCACGACGGTGCCGCCGGCCAGCAGCGGCGTCCAGATCTCGTAGGTGGCGGCGTCGAAGGCGTGCGGGGAGTGCAGCAGGACGCGCTGGTGGCGGCCGTCCCGCCAGCGCCGGTCGGCGGCGAGGTCGAGCACGTCGCGGTGGCGCACGGCGACGCCCTTGGGGCGCCCGGTGGAGCCGGAGGTGTACATCGCGTAGGCGAGCTGGTCCGGGTGGACGGGCACGCCGGGGCGGTGGGCGGGGGCGGCGGCCTCGTCGCCGGGGCGGACCACGGCGGCGCCGTGCGGGAAGCCCGGGTCGGTGCGGTCGGTGAGCAGCACGGGGGCGCCGGTGTCGGCGAGCACGCCGGTCATCCGCTCGGGCGGCAGGCCGGGGTGCATCGGGACGTAGCAGCCGCCGGCCTTGACGACGGCCAGGGTGGCGACGACGACCTCGGCGGAGCGCTCCATCAGCATCGCGACGGGGGTCTCGGGGCCGACGCCGAGGGCGGTGAGGTGGTGGGCGAGCCGGTTGGCGCGGGTGTCGAGTTCGGCGTAGCTGAGGGTGCCGCCGTCGTGGACGAGGGCGGCGGCGTGCGGAGTGCGGTCGGCCTGGCGCTCGAAGGACTCGGCGAGGGTGCCGGTCCACCGCGGGGCGTCGGTGGCGTTCCACTCGACGAGCAGGCGGGTGCGCTCCTCGGGGGCGAGGACGTCGAGGGTGGCGATGGGGGCGTGCGGGTCGGCGGCGGCGCCGGCCAGCAGCCGGCCGAGCCGGTCGGCCAGGGCGGTGACGGTGGCGCGGTCGTAGAGGTCGGCGGCGTACTCGATCGAGCCGGTGAGTCCGGCGGGGGCGCCGTCCGGGCCGTGCTGTTCGGCGATGCCGATGTTGAGGTCGAACTTGGCGACCCGCAGGCCGATCGGTTCCGGGGCGGACTCCAGACCGGGCAGGTCGAGTTCGGCGTCCTGCCCGTGGTTCTGGAGCACCAGGAGGGTCTGGAAGAGCGGGTGGCG
Source organism: Kitasatospora sp. NPDC058444 (assembly GCF_042721415.1). NCBI lineage: Bacteria > Bacillati > Actinomycetota > Actinomycetes > Kitasatosporales > Streptomycetaceae > Kitasatospora > Kitasatospora sp. NPDC058444. The sequence goes on from NZ_JBHXLL010000013.1 coordinate 41,370, forward strand.
GCCGAGCGCGCGGGGCGGGTTGAGCTCCTCGACGAGGCGCTCGAAGGGGAGGTCCTGGTGGGCGAAGGCGTCGAGCTGGGCCTCCCGGACCCGGCCGAGCAGCTCGGCGAAGCTCGGGTCGCCGGACGTGTCGGCGCGCAGCACCAGGGAGTTGACGAAGAAGCCGACCAGGTCGTCCAGGGCCTCGTCGGCGCGTCCGGCGACGCCGGTGCCGAGCGGGATGTCGGTGCCGGCGCCGAGCCGGGTGAACAGGGCGGCCAGGCCGGCCTGGAGGACGGTGAACAGCGTGGTGCGGTGGGTGCGGGCGAGGGCGAGCAGGGCGGTGTGCAGGCCGGCGTCCCAGGCGAGGTCGACGGAGTCGGCGGCGCCGGTGGGGGCGGGCGGTCGGGGTCGGTCGGTCGGCAGCTCCAGTTCCTCCGGCAGCGCGGCCAGTGCGGTGCGCCAGTGGGCGAGTTGACGGGCGAGCAGGCTCTCGGGGTCCTGTTCGTCGCCGAGCAGGTCGCGCTGCCACAGCGCGTAGTCGGCGTACTGGATCGGCAGCGGTTCCCAGTCGGGGGCGCGGCCGGTGAGCCGGGCCCGGTAGGCCTCGGCGAGGTCGCGCAGCAGGGGGCCGAGCGACCAGCCGTCGCCGGCGATGTGGTGGAGCACGACGAGCAGCACGTGCTCGGTCGGGGAGAGGGTGAACACCGTGACCCGGATGGGCAGTTCGCGGCTGAGGTCGAAGGTCTCGGCGGCCGCGGCGTCCCGGCGGGCCGGGTAGTCGTCCGGTGCGCAGTCCACGGCCAGGAAGCGCGGGAGCGCCTCCTCGGCCGGCAGGATCCGCTGCACCGGGACTCCCCCGGCCACCGGGAACACCGTGCGCAGAGCCTCGTGCCGGGCGACCACGTCCGCCGTCGCGGCGCGCAGCGCGGCGGTGTCGAGCCCGCCGCGCAGGCGCAGGGCGAACGGCAGGTTGTACAGCGCGGTCGGCCCCTCGATCTGGTCGATCAGCCAGAGCCGTTGTTGGGCGTACGAAACCGGGATCACGGTGCTTCCTCTACTCGGGTCTGCTCAGCTCACGGCACGGGCTGTTCGGGGGGCGGGCGCGTCGGGCGGCGTCAGGCGACGGCCAGGGTGGGCCGGACGCTGGGCCGGCAGTCCAGGACGTCGACGGGCTGCCCCATGGAGACGGCGATCCTGCGCTCGCCGCGGTACGGGTCCCGGCCGTGGGCGCAGAGCACGTTGTCGACCAGCATCACGTCGCCGACCTGCCAGCGCTCGCGCACGGTCGCGGCGTGGTACGCCTCGTTGAGGGCGTCGACGTCGGCGCGCTCCAGCGGTTCGCCGTCACCGAACCCGGTGTTGAACGGGAGGCCGTCCGGGCCGAACTCGTCGGTCATCGCCTCGCGGATGTCCGGGTCGAGCGACCACTCGTTCCAGAAGGCGAGGTGGTTGAACCAGACCTCCTCGCCGGTCGCCGGGTGGCGGATGGTGCCGGGGCGCAGCTGGCCGGTGCGCAGGTTGCCGTCCGCCAGCCACTCCCAGGTGATGCCGTTCTCCCGGCAGTAGGCCTCGACCTCGGCGCGGTCCTCGGTGGCGAAGGCGGTGCGCCAGCCGAGGGAGACGTAGTCCGAGTAGGTGCGGGTGAGGGTCCAGCCGGAGGCCCGCATCCGCTCGACCAGGTGCGCGGGCAGCCGGTCGAGGACCTGGCGGCAGTCGGCGGTGGGGGTGGCCCCGCCCTCCTCGGGGGCGGTCAGGCAGGCGAAGAGCAGCCGGCCGGGGAAGGTCAGGGTGTAGCTGTTCTCGTTGTGCATCCGGATCGGCAGGGCCGACGGCAGGTCGGTGGAGGAGAAGACGCCGTTGCCGTAGTCGCTGCGCGGGGTGGCCTTCTCCCGGTACGGGGTGCGCTCCGGGATGAGGACGTCGCGCACGGCCGCGACGTCCTCGGTGCTCGCGACCGGCAGGCCGCGCAGGAAGATCGTGCCGTGCCGGTGCAGGGCTTCGGTGAGCGCGCTCTCGTTCTCGCGCAGCCACTCGCAGGCCTCGCCGATGCCGGCGGTGCGCGGCGCGTGGGCGAGGGCCGGGCGGCCGGGGTTCAGTTCCCAGGTCGGCATGGCGGCGGTCACCGGTCGGCGAGGGCGGCGACCAGGCTGGCGGGCCTGATGTCGGTCCAGTTGGCCTCGATGTGGTCGAGGCAGCCCTGGCGGGTGTCCTCGCCGTGGACGGTGGTCCAGCCGGCCGGCACGTCGATCCAGACCGGCCACAGCGAGTGCTGGTTCTCGTCGTTGACCAGCACCAGGTAGCCGGCGTTGTCGTCCTCGAACGGGTTGCTCATGGGGTCGCTCCTCGGGTTGCTTCGCTCGGGTTGCTTCGCTCGGGTTGCCGCGAAGGTCTCGGGTTGCTTCGAAGGTAGGGGCGGGCCGCGCGGCGCAAGGGCAGGAGTCGCGGCAGGAACGCGGCAGTTGGGGCCCTGCCGGAGCGCGGGGCGGGCCGGCTCAGCGCGGGGTGAGGCGGACCGGGAAGCGGTCCAGGCCGAAGTTGATGATCGAGCGGTTGTGGGTGACCGGCCCGGTCGGCTCGATGGTGTCGACGCGCTCCAGCATCGCCGTGAACAGGCCGCCGAGTTCGGCCTTGGCGAGCGGCGCGCCGACGCAGTAGTGGGCGCCGAGGCCGAGTGCGAGGTGCTTGTTGGGGGCGCGGTCGAGCAGGATCTCCTCGGGCCGTTCGAAGGCCTCCGGGTCCCGGTTGGCGGACCAGACCCAGACCGCGACCCGGTCGCCGCGCCGGATGGTGCGGCCGTCCAGCTCGGTGTCCCGGCTCGCGGTGCGCAGGGTGTGCAGCCCGACCGAGGTCCAGCGCAGCAGTTCGTCCAGGGCCGAGTCCATGCCGACCTCGCCCCGCTGCAACTGCCGCCACAGGTCGGGGCGTTGGACGAGGGTGTACAGGCCCATGGCGGCCGTGTGGCGGACGGTCTGGACACCGCCGACCACGATGTTGTCCAGGTTGAGGACGACGTCCTCGATCGGCAGCAGCTTCCCGCCGACCCGGTAGGTGGCCATCATGCTGATCAGGTCGTCACGCGGGTCGCCGCGCCGCAGCATCACCTGGTGCAGCAGGTACGGGATGAGCTGCTGGTGGCCGGCCCGGCGCTCCTCGGGGGTGCGGCCGAGGAAGGCGACGTCGCAGACCCGGACGACCATGTCGCGGTCCGCCTCGGGGACGTCCAGCAGGTCGCACATGACGGACAGCGGCAGCGCGGAGACGGCGTCGACGAGGTCCACCTCGCCCTGTTCGACGGCCTGCTCGACGATCGAGGCGGCGAGTTCGGCGATGCCCCGGGAGGCTCCGCGCACGGCGCCGGGCGAGAAGAACGGGTTGGCGGGGGCGCGGAGTTCGCGGTGCCGGGGCGGGTCGGTGAGGGCCATCATCCGGCCGGAGCCGACCGGGACGTTGCCCTCGCCCGCGCCGAGCAGCGAGCCCTGCTCGGAGCTGTAGACGGCGGCGTTGCGCAGCACCTCGGCGGAGTGCCGGTAGGAGAGCACCGACCAGACCGGTCCGTCGTCGACGGTGTCGGTGAGGTGGACGGCGGACTCCCGGCGCAGCTCGGCGACCAGTGCGGGGGTTTCCGGGCGGGCCCACAGGTCGGGATCGGTGAGGTCGACCGCGGTGGTGGTAGGCATCAGTGCTCCGTCGTGGGCTGGGGGGCGGCGCCGGGCCGCGCGATGAGGGAGGAGAGCAGGTCGACGGGGCCGGGCCCGTCGACGGTGGCGAGCAGGTGGCCGCCGGGGACGACGTGGTGGCCGGAGCCGCCGCGGGTGTGGGCGGCCCAGCCTTCGATGCCTCCGACGGCGAGGAGCGGGTCCTCGACGCCGACGACGGTGTGCAGGGCGGAGCCGATCGGCGGGTGGGGCCGGGGCCGGTAGGTGTCGACCACGGCCAGGTCGGTGCGGATGCCGCGCAGCGCGTGCTCCTTCAGGTCGGCGTCGCCCTCGACGAGTTCGCCCATCCCGGCCAGCCGCAGCAGGTCGTCGGCGGTGTACCGGGGTCGGTCGGCCCCGGCCCAGGCGGCGGGCGGCGAGGCGGAGGCGGCGACGACCAGTTCGGGCCGCCGCTCGGCGGGCAGCGCCCGGGCGACCTCGTAGCCGAGGAGGGCGCCGAAGCTCTGCCCGTAGAAGCCGAACCGCCCGGTCAGGTGCGGGCCGATGGCCTCCAGGACGGCGTCGACCAGCAGGTCGAAGCTCGCCGGCATCGGGTGGCCGAGCCGGCCGCCGCGGGCCGGCGGGCGCAGCGCCCAGACCTCGGCGGCCGGGGCGAGGGCGCGGGCGAGCGGGGTGTAGGCGGTGGCGTCTCCCCCGGCGTGCGGGAAGCAGAACAGCCGGTACGGGCGGTGCGGTTGGGGGGCGGGGACGAACAGCCAGTCCCCTTCGACGCGGGGCCGCACCCGCAGCGCGGTGGTCATGCGCCGGCCGCCCGGGCGCGGGCGGTCAGGGCGGGCCGGGGGGCGGCGGTGCCGGCCGCGACGGCCCGCTCGACGGTGGCGGTGAAGGCGGCCAGGTCGGCCGAGTCGAGCAGGTGGCGCAGCTGGAGTTCGATGCCGAGCCGGCGGCGCAGCAGGTGGACGACGCGCAGCGCGGCGATCGAGTGGCCGCCGAGCGAGAAGAAGTCGTCGGTGGGCCGGACGCCGGTGACGCCGAGCACGGTGCTCCAGACCTCGGCGACCTGTCCGGTCAGTCCGCCGTCGCCCGCCGGTGCTCCCTCCTCGGGGGCGGCGGGGGCGGGCAGCGCCGCCAGGTCGACCTTGCCGTTCGGGGTGAGCGGCAGGGCGTCCAGCACGGTGATCACCGAGGGCACCAGGTGGGCGGGGACGGTGGCGCGCAGCCGCTCGGTCAGCTCGGCGGCGGTGACGGCGCCGGTGACGTACCCGGCCAGGCGCCGGTCGCCGGGGGCGGGTTCGTGGACGGTGACGGCGGCGGCCTGGACGCCCGCCAGCCGGGCCAGGGCGTGCTCGACCTCGCCGAGTTCGATCCGGTAGCCGCGCAGCTTGACCTGGCGGTCCACCCGGCCGGCGTACTCCAGTCGGCCGCCCTCGCCGCGCCGGGCCTGGTCGCCGGTGCGGTACATCCGCTCCCCCGTGGCGGCCGGGTCGGCGACGAAGCGTTCGGCGGTCAGCGCGGCCCGGCCGAGGTAGCCGTGGGCGAGGCCGGGCCCGGCCAGGTACAGCTCGCCGACGACGCCGTCCGGGACGGGGGCGAGCTTCTCGTCCAGCAGGTGCAGGCGCACGCCGGGCAGCGGTTCGCCCAGGTGCGGCCCGGGGCCGCTGATCGGCGCGGTGACGGCGTCGACGGTGCACTCGGTGGGCCCGTACAGGTTGAGCGCGTCGATGCCGCCGTCGGCCAGCTCCCGCCAGGTGCGCTCGGGGACGGGCTCGCCGCCCATGAACAGCCGGGGCACCCGGGCACCGGCCAGCGGCTCGCGCAGCAGCTCCCAGTGCGAGGGGGTCAGGTCGAGGTCGGTGACGGCGTGCTCGGCCAGCAGGGCGGCGACCTCGGCCGGGTCGGCGCGGTGCTCGTCGCCGATGACCAGGACGGTGTCGCCGCGGCAGATCCGGGCCCACTGCTGGACGGAGGCGTCGAAGGAGACGCTGGCGTTCCAGCCGACCACGCCGGGCTCGGCGCGGTAGGCGCCGGTGGCCTCCAGGGCCTCGACCAGGGCGGCGACGGCGCCGCGCGGCACCTCGACGCCCTTGGGGCGGCCGGTGGAGCCGGAGGTGTAGATGACGTAGGCCGGGTCGAGCGGGTGGGCCCCGACCGGAAGCTCCGGCAGCTCGGTCCCCTCGGCGGCGGCGTCCGGGCGCAGCACCGGCACGCCCTCGGCGGCGGGGAGGCCGTCGGCGCTGATCAGGGCGGCCAGCCGGGCGTCGGCGGCCATGAAGGCGAGCCGCTCGGCGGGGTAGGCCGGGTCGAGCGGGACGTAGGCGGCGCCGGCCCGCCAGACGGCGAGCAGGGCGACCGGCAGGTCCGCGGTGCGGGCGAGGTGGACGCCGACCCGGTCACCGCGGCCGATGCCGCGCTCGCGCAGGGCGCGGGCCAGGGCGGCGGTGCGGCGGTCGAGTTCGGCGAAGTCCAGGCGGTCGGCGCCGGCCTTCCCGGCACCGGCCTTCCCGGCGGGGGCCAGGACGGCGGTGCGCTCGGGGTGGGCGGCGACGGTGGCGCGCAGGCGGTCCAGGAGATCGGTCATGACGGGTCCTCAGAGGTCTCGGGCGGCGGCGGCCATGGTGTGCAGGGCGGTGGCGTAGGTGTCGATGAACTGCTCGGCGGTGCTGTCGGCGACCAGCGAGCGCTGGTGGTCCACGGCGAGCAGCACCCGCTGCGTGACCGGGTCCTGGATCAGCGAGGCGCCGAAGGCGAAGCTGTTGGGTTCGTGGCGCAGGGTCGGCTCGGTGCCGATCCGGCCGTCCACGATCCGGGCCGAGCTGAGCCGGCCGAGGGCGTGGAAGCGCAGGTAGCCGAACTGGCTGTCCAGCGCGGTGTCGGTCATCAGCCGGGCGAGGCGGGCGAAGGGCACCCGGCGGTGCGGCATCATGTCCAGCTCCTCCCGGTGGACCTCGCGGGCCAGGGCGAGCAGGTCGCCGGTGGGCTCGCAGCTCAGCGGGACGGTGTTGAGGAACAGTCCGTACACCTCGGTGCCGCCGAGCCGTTCCAGCCGGCCGTTGACGGCCAGGCCGGTGGTGACGCGCGGCTTCCCGGTGGCGGCGGCGAGGGCGTGCAGGTGGGCGGCGAGGGCGACCGACTTGACCGGCACCCCGAGCGCTTCGGCGACCGTCCGCAGCTGTTCCGGCGCCTCGGGCAGGACCCGCTCGACGGTGCGCGGCGCCTCGTGCACGGACTCGCTGCCGGGGAACAGCTGGCCGCTGGCGCCGGTCAGCCGCTCGCGCCAGTAGGCGAGCGACCGCTCGTCCCCGGCGGCCTGCCGTTCGACGGCCACGAAGTCGCGGAAGGCGGTGCGCGGCGGCGGGACAGGCGCGCTCAGCGGGTCGGCGGCGAGGGCGCCGTGGCGCTCCAGGATCTCGGTGAGCAGCGAGGTGAAGCTCCAGCCGTCGAGGATCGCGTGGTGCTCGGAGACGGTGAGCTGGAAGGCGTCCTCGGCCAGGCGCTGCACGGTGATCCGGAACAGCGGCGGGGCGGTGAGGTCGAAGGGCGTCCACCGGTGGGTGTCGAACACCTCGCGGATCGCGGTGTCCTGGTCCGCCTCCGCCGTGCCGCGCAGGTCGGCGAACTCGACGGGGGCGGGCAGCCGGCCGTGGACGAGTTGCAGCGGTTCGCCGTACCCGGACAGGTCGAGGCCGGTGCGCAGCACGGCGTGGCGGTCCATGGCCTCGGCGACGGAGCGGCGGAAGGCCTGTTCGTCGAGGTCGCCGGCGATCCGGTAGGAGTTGACGTTGTGGTAGCTGTCGGTGCCGCCGGCGATCTCCATGTGGAAGACCATGGAGAGCTGCATGGAGACCATCGGGTAGGCGTCGACGAGGCCGGGCGGCAGGTCGGCGCGGTCCTCCGGGGTGATCAGGGCGAACGGCTCGTGCGCGTCCCGGCCCTCGGTGACGGGCTTCGCCAGCGGCAGCAGGGCGGCGACGGTGGGGGCGTCGAAGACGTCGCGCAGGCTCACCCCCCAGCCGCGCTCGTGCAGCGCGCCGGCCAGCTGGACGGCCCGGATGGAGTCGCCGCCGAGGTGGAAGAAGTCGTCGTGGACGCCGATGCCGTCCACCCCGAGGACCTCCGTCCAGACGGCGGCGAAGGCCTCCTCCTCCGGGGTGCGCGGCTCGACGTGCCGGCCGCCGGTGGCGGCGCTGCGCTGCCCGGGGGCGGGCAGGGCGGCCCGGTCCACCTTGCCGTTGACGGTGAGCGGCAGCGACTCCAGCACGGTGTAGCTGGCCGGGACCATGTAGGGGGGCAGCGAGCGGCCGAGGAAGGCGCGGACGTCGGCGGGCTCGCGCCCGGTCACGTAGGCGGCGAGGCGGTCCTCGTGGACGGTGACGACGCAGGCGTCCACGTCCGGGTGGGCGGCGAGCGCGTTCTCGATCTCGCCGAGCTCGATCCGGAAGCCGCGCAGCTTGACCTGGAAGTCGGCGCGCCCGATGTACTCCAGCCCGCCGTCGGGCAGCCGCCGGGCGACGTCGCCGGTGCGGTAGAGCCGGGCCCCGGGCGGGCCGTACGGGTCGGCGACGAAGCGGCCGGCGGTGAGGCCGGGGCGGCCCCAGTAGCCGTGGGCGAGGCTGCCGCCGCCGATGTACAGCTCGCCGGCCGCGCCGGGCGGCACCGGCCGCAGCCAGTCGTCCAGGACCTGGGCGCTCAGGTGCGGCATCGGCGTGCCGATCAGGCTGCGCCCGAAGCCCGCGCTGCCGGCCAGGTCGTGGGTGGTGACGTGGACGGTGGTCTCGGTGATGCCGTACAGGTTGCACAGCCGGGCCGGGGGCGGCGGGTCGAGTTCGAACCAGCGCTGGACGACGGCCGGGTCCAGCGCCTCCCCGCCGAGCATGATCCACTTCAACGCGGGCAGGGCGCGCGGGCTGCGGCGCAGCACCGGCTCCAGCTGGCGCAGCGCCGAGGGGGTGAGGCAGAGGCAGGAGACGCGCTCCTCCTCCAGCAGCTGGGCGAACTCCTCCGGCGAGCGGCTGGTCACGTACGGGACGACGACCAGCCGGGCGCCGTGCAGCAGGGCGCCCCACATCTCCCAGACCGTCCAGTCGAAGGCGTAGCTGTGGAAGAGCGTCCAGGTCTCCTCCGGGCCGAAGCCGAAGTGCCGCTCGCCGTCCGCCATCAGCCGGCTGACGTGCTCGTGGGCGACGGCGACGCCCTTGGGGCGGCCGGTGGAGCCGGAGGTGAAGATGACGTAGGCGACGTCGCCGGGGCGTCCGGCGGCCGGCGGGCGGGTGTCGGGGCGGGCGGCCAGGTCGGCGGCCTCGGCGGTCAGGTCGTAGGCCCGCCAGGGGCCCTCGGGCACCCGGTCCGGGCGGTCGGTGACGACCAGGGTGACGTCGGTGTCGCCGAAGACCAGGGCGGCGCGGTCGACGGGGGCGGCCAGGTCGACGGGCACGTAGGCGGCGCCGGTCTTGAGCACGCCGAGGACGGTGACCAGGACGTCGGCGGTGCGCTCCAGCAGCATGCCGACGCGGTCGCCGGGGCCGGCGCCGCGGGCGCGCAGGGCGTGCGCGAGGCGGTTGGCCCGGCGGTCCAGATCGGCGTAGCTCAGGGTGCGGTCGGGGTCGCTGACGGCGGGGCGGTCGGGGTGGGCGTCGGCGGCCCGCTCGAACAGGTGGTGCAGGCAGTGGCCGGGGGTGTCGGTGGCCGCGGCCCCGTCCTCCGGGCGGGTGGTCAGCCGCAGCACGGTGGCGTCGGGGTCGTCCAGGGCCGCGGTGAGCAGGGCGTCGTACTCGGCGGCCAGCCGGCGGACGCTCTCCGGGTCGAACAGCTCGCTGCGGTACTCGGCCTCGCCGCGCAGCTCACCGCCGGCGTCCCCGGCGTCGAAGACGGACCAGGTGAGGTCGAACTTGCTGGTGCCGTTGGAACGCACCCGGCTGTGGGCGGTGGCCGCCGGGCCGAGCGCCAGCGGGGTGCGGTCCTCGGTGTGGGCGCCGAACACCACCTGGACCAGCGGCGGGTGCTGGGCGCTGCGGGCGGCGCCCAGCTGGTCCACGATCTGGTCGAAGGGCAGGTCGAGGTAGCCGTAGGCGTCGAAGGCGACGTCCTGGACGTGCTCCAGCAGGTCCCGGAAGCTCAGCGCGGGGGCGAGCCGCAGGCGCAGCGGCAGCAGGTTGACGAAGTAGCCGAGCAGGTGCTCCAGTTCGGGCCGGTCGCGGGTGGTGACCGGGGTGCCGACCACCAGGTCGTCGGCGCCGGTCCAGCGGTTCAGCAGCAGGGCGAAGGCGGCCAGCTGGACGGTGAACGGGGTGACGCCCTCGGTCTCGGCCAGGGCGCGGACCCGCGCCGCCGTCCCGGGGGCGAGGCCGAACTCCTCGGTGCGGCCGGCCGCGCCGCGCTCGGCGGGGCGGGGCCGGTCGGTGGGCAGCTCCAGCAGCGCGGGGGCGCCGTCCAACTGCTGCTTCCAGTAGGTCAGGTGCTCCTCGAAGGAGGTGCCGAGCCACTCCTCCGCGCAGTCGGCGTACTGCACGGTCAGCTCCGGCAGGTCGGCCTCCCGGCCGCGCACCGCCGCGCCGTACAGCTCGGCCAGCTCACGCTCGAAGACCTCGGCGGACCAGCCGTCCCAGACGATGTGGTGGACGGTGAACAGCACCGTGGTGCGCTCGTCCCCGAGCCGGAAGGCCTCGGCGCGCAGCAGCGGGCCGGCCGCCAGGTCGAAGGGCTCGGCGCAGCGGGCGGTGAGCAGTTCCTCCAGGCGCTCGGCCTGCCCGGGGCCGCTCAGCGGGCGCAGGTCGGTCACCGCGAGCGGCACCGCGAGGTGGTGGTGCACCTGCTGGCGGGGGCCGTCGGGGTGCAGCGCGAAGGTGGTGCGCAGCGTCTCGTGGCGGTCCGTCACGGTGTCCAGCGCGCGCTGGAGCAGGGGGAGGTCGAGCGGGCCGGTGACGTCGAGGGTCCAGGGCGTGCAGTAGGTGACGGCGCTCGGGTCGAGGCGGTCGAGGAACCAGAGGCCGCGTTGCAGCCCCGAGACGGGCGCGGTGCGCGCCGGGCGGTCGGACGGGCTCACGGCCTCGTTCCCTTCGTGTGCGGCACGGCCCGTCATCGGGCGGCCAGCCGTTCGGCGATGGCGCTCACGGTCCGGGCCCGGAACACCAGTTGCGGGGGGACGCGGCTGCCGGTCTCCCGGGAGAGCCGCATCGCGACCCGGACGGCGGCCAGCGAGTTGCCGCCGATCCGGAAGAAGTTGTCCTCGCGGCCGACCTCGGCGAGGTCGAGCACCTCGCGCATCGCGTCGGCGACCAGGCGTTCGGCCTCGGTCAGCGGGTCGGCGGCCTCGGCGGCCTCGGTGGCGCCGGTGGTGCCGGTGGCGCCGGTGGCCTCGGCCGCGTCGGCGCTCCGGCGTCCGGCGGGGGCGGGCAGCGCCTTGCGGTCCACCTTGCCGTTGTGGTTCAGCGGCAGCGCGTCCAGGACGTCGAGGGTGGCGGGCACCATGTGCTCGGGCAGCAGGGCGGCCAGGTGGTCCAGCAGCGCGTCCGGGTCGGGGGCGCCGGCGGCGACGGTGACGTAGGCGGCGAGCCGGCGGTCGCCCGGGGCGGGCTCGTGGACGGCGACGGCGGCCTCCCGGACGGCCGGGTGGCGGGTGAGCGCGTCCTCGATCTCGCCGGGCTCGACCCGGAAGCCGCGGATCTTCACCTGGTCGTCGATCCGGCCGGTGACCTCCAGCAGGCCCTCGGCGTTGAGGTGGCCGAGGTCCCCGGTGCGGTAGAGGCGCTCGCCGGGGGCGCCGTACGGGGAGGCGACGAAGCGTTCGGCGGTGAGGCCGGGCCGGCCGAGGTACCCGTGGGCGAGGCCGCCGCCGGTGGCGTACAGCTCGCCGGTCGTGCCGGGCTCGACGGGGCGCAGCCGCTCGTCCAGGACGAGGACGCCCTTGCCGTTCAGCGCGACGCCGATCGGGACGGAGGCGCCGGCGGTGTCGGCGGGGCCGACCCGGTGGCAGGTGGTCAGGCCGAGGCTCTCCACCGGGCCGTAGCCGTTGGCGACGGCCAGGCCCGGGTAGGCCTCCAGGGCCTTGGCCACATGGGTGACGGAGGCCCGCTCGCCGGCGGTGAAGGCGAGCTTCAGGCCGTCGTACGTCTCCGGGAACTCCTCCAGCAGGAAGTTGAACAGGCTGGCGGAGAGCTGGAGTTGGGTGACTCCGTGCCGGCGGGTCAGCTCGGCGATGGTCTGCGGGTCCGGGCGCTGGCCGGGCTGGAGGACGCAGGTGCCGCCGAAGCAGAGCGCGCCGTACAGCTCCAGGGCGAAGGCGTCCCAGGAGACCGGCGAGCACTGGAGCCAGACCTCCTCGGGGCCGAAGCGGGCGTAGTCCTGGCCGAGGTAGGTGGTGGTGAGCGCGCGGTGCGGCACGGCGACGCCCTTGGGGCGGCCGGTGGAGCCGGAGGTGAACATCACGCAGGCGAGGTCGGCGCCGTCGACCGGCAGGCCGAGGTCGTGCGCCGCGTACCGGGCGATCTCGGCGGCCGAGGCGTCCAGGTCCACCTGGCGCCCGACCGGGAACGGCACGGTGGCGCCGCGGTGGGTGACCACCGTGGCGGCGCCGCTGTCGGCGACCGCTCCGGCCAGCCGCTCGGCCGGGAAGTCCGGGTCCAGCAGGGTGTAGGCGGCGCCGGTCTTGAGGGCCGCCAGCAGGGCGACGACCAGCTCCGGCCCGCGCTCGGTCAGCACGGCGACGGTGTCCCCGCGCCCGATGCCGAGGCCCGTCAGGTGGCGGGCGAGCCGGTTCGCGGCGGCGTTCAACTCGCCGTAGCCGACGCTCCGTTCGCCGGAGATCAGGGCGACGGCCCACGGGTCGCGGGCGGCCCGCGCCTCGAACAGCGCGTGCACCGGCACCTCGACGGCGGCGGCCAGGGTGCCCAGCCACTCCTCGCACAGGCCGGCCATGGTGTCCGGCGCGAAGAGGTCGCTGTCGTACTCGAAGCGGCCGGTGAAGCCGGTGCCCAGGTCGTCCACCGAGACGGACAGGTCGAAGCGGGAGACCGGGTTGGAGTGCAGGGCCCGGGTGACGTCGTGCCCGCCGAGCGTGAACGGCCGGGGGTCCAGCGGGTGCAGCTCCAGCAGCACCTGGCAGAGCGGGTTGCGGTCCTCGGGGCGCTCGTCGAGCACGGCGGCCGCGATGTCGTCGAAGGGCACCTCCTGGTGCCGGTAGCCGCCGATCGACACCTCGCGCACGTGCCGGACCAGTTCGCGGAAGGAGGCGCCCTCCTCCAGCTTCAGCCGCAGCGGCAGCAGGTTGACGAAGTAGCCGATCAGGCCGTCGAGTTCGGACCGGCCGCGGACGTTCACCGGCGAGCCGAGCACCAGGTCGCGCTGCCCGGAGCGGCGGTGCAGGGTGAGCGCCAGCCCGGCCAGCAGCACCATGAACGGGGTGGCGTCCTCGCTGCGGGCGAGCGCCCGGACGGCCTCGGCCACCGGGTCGGGCATGGCGAAGCGGTGGAAGGCGCCGCGGAAGGCCTGCTCCGCGGGCCGGGGCCGGTCCGGGGCCAGCGCCGACTCGGTCGGGGCGTCGAGCAACTGCGCGCGCCAGTAGTCCAGTTGACGCTCGGCGGTGTCGTCCTGGTACTGCCAGGCGGCGTAGTCGCCGTACTGGACGGCGAGTTCCGGCAGCTCGGCCGGACGGCCCTCGGCCGACGCGGCGTACAGCTCGCCGAGTTCGGCCTCCAGGACGGGCAGCGAGCCCTCGTCCCAGACGATGTGGTGCAGGAGCAGCAGCAGGGTGGTCACCCCGCCGGCCCGGAAGACCCGGGCCCGCACCAGCGGCCCCCGCTCCAGGTCGAAGGGCTCCAGCGCGGCCTCCGCGACCAGGGCGTCCACCTGCTCGGCGGTGGTCTCGGTGAGCGTGAACGGCAGCTCCACGGACGGGTGGACGACCTGGCGCGGGCCGTCCTCGGCGAGCTCGAAGGTCGTCCGCAGGCTCTCGTGCCGCGCGACCACCCCTTGCAGCGCTCCCCGCAGCAGCTCGGGGTCGACCGGACCGGAGAAGCGGAACACCCAGGGCACCACGTAGGTCGGCGCGTCCGGGTTCCACTGGTCGAGGAACCACAGGCCGCGCTGGAACTTGGACAGCGGGGCCTCGGTGGCGCCGGAGCGCACCGGGGCCGGGCGCGCGCCGCCGGACGCGGAGGTCACCGCGGCGGCGAACTCGGCCAGCGTCGGCGCGTCGAAGATGGTGTACGGCGAGACCATGCCGAAGACGTCGAAGACCCGGCCCACCACGCGCACGGCGGTCAGCGAATCGCCGCCCAGGTGGAAGAAGTTGTCGTCGGCGCCGACCTCCGGCACCCCGAGCACGTCCGCCCAGACCGCCGCGATCAGCTGCTCGGCGGGGGTGCGCGGCGGGCGGCCGGCCGGCCGGGCCTCCGGCGCGGTGCGCGGCTCGGGCAGCGCCGCACGGTCCACCTTGCCGCCGGCCGTCAGCGGGAAGGCGTCCAGCACGGTCAGCGTCGCCGGGACCATGTGCTCGGGCAGCCGCTCGGCCAGCCAGGCCCGGGCCTCGGCGTACTCCGGCGCGGCGCCGGTGACGTACGCGGCCAGCCGGCCCTCGTGCGCCACCACGACGCAGCCGGTGACGCCGGGGTGAGCGGCCAGCACCTGCTCGATCTCGCCGGGCTCGACCCGGAAGCCGCGGATCTTCACCTGGTGGTCGGTGCGGCCGAGGAACTCCAGCGGGCCGTCCTCGGCGGTGCGGCGCACCAGGTCCCCGGTGCGGTACATCCGGGCGCCGGCGGCCGCGCCGGCCCCGCCTGCGCCGCCAGCCCCGCCTGCACCGTCTGCCGCGTCCGCGCCGTCGGCCGCCGCGAACGGGTCGGCGACGAAGCGGCCGGCGGTGAGGCCGGGGCGGCCGAGGTAGCCGGAGGCCAACAGCGGCCCGCCGACGTACAGTTCACCGGCCTCGCCGGGCGGTACCGGCCGCAGCCGCTCGTCCAGGACGTGGAGCCGGCGCGGGCCGACCGCGCGGCCGATCGGCACCCGGCCGGCCGGCCGCTCCTCCCCGCCGGCGAGCCGGTGGGTGGTGGCGGTGACCACGGTCTCGGTCGGGCCGTAGGCGTTCAGCAGCGGCACCCCGGTCGCCGACCACCAGGCGGCGGCGGTGGCGGGCTCCAGCTTGTCGCTGCCGGAGACCATCAGCCGCAGGGTACGCGGCACCCGGCCGCCCAGGGCCGCCACCACGTCCTGGAAGTAGCCGGCCGCCAGGTTGGCGACGGTGACGCCCTCGGCGTCCAGCAGGTCCAGCAGCGCGGCCGGGGCCAGCAGCCCCTGCTCCGGCAGGACCAGGCAGGCCCCGGCGGACAGCGCGCCGAGCACCTGCTCCACGGCCACGTCCACGGTCGGGCGGGCGAACTGCAGCACCACGTCCCGCTCGGTCAGACCGAAGGTCTCGACGACGGCGGCCAGGTGGCCGGCCAGGGCGGCGAGCGGCACGTGCACGCCCTTGGGGCGGCCGGTGGTGCCCGAGGTGTAGATGACGTAGCCGGCTCCGGCGTTCCCGCCCGTCCCGTCACCGAACTCGGCGATCTCCTCGCCGTCGAGGGCGAGGCCGGCCCCGGCGTCCTCGGCGATCCAGCGGTTGCGCTCCTCGGGGGCCTCCCGGTCCAGCGGCAGGTAGGTGGCGCCGGCCCGCAGCACCGCCAGCAGCGCGACCACGTGGTCCAGCCGGTCGCGGCCGGTCACGGCGACCGTCCGGCCGGGGGCGAGCCGGGCGGCGAGGGCGGCGGTCAGGCCGTCCAGCTCCCGGTAGCTGACCGTCCGGCCGCCGGCCCGGACGGCCGGCCGCTCAGGGAAGCGGGCGACGGCGGAGGCGAACGGCGCGAAACCGGGCGCCGTGAATTCGGTGGGGAAACCGCGCGAGGACATCATCCAACCCCAGATCGTGAGAGAAATCGGCGACGAAAGCGACGATAGGGGGTATGCGAAAGCCCTATCGGCAGAATGAGCGGAAGGAAATCGGCAGTTTCGGCAGTTTCCTCATGCCGCTTCCCGAGCAGGCCAGGACTACCGGCCGGGGGTGATTCAGAAATTCCCGGGGGACCAGACGTCCGCCCGCTCCAGGGCCTCGGGGGAATATTTTCCGAGCGCGCTGATCAGCATCCGGAGTTCCAGCGCCAGGCATTCCGCGAAACGGTGCAGCCCGGATTCCCGGTCCTCCGCCACGGCGAGCAGAGCAGCCCGCCCGAGGCCCACCGCGCGGGCCCCCAGCGCCAGGCTCTTGACCGCCCGGGCACCCTCCCAGATCCGCCCGGAGACCAGCAGCGAGGGCGGCGGCGCGTCCGCCAGCCGGCGCAGGCACTCCGCGAGCGGCAGGCCGACGTGCGGCAGGAACACCCCCGGCGCCCAGCCGGTGCCGCCCTCGGCGCCGTCCACCACCACGGCGTCCGCTCCGGCCTCGTGCGCCACCCTGGCCGCCTCGGCCACGTCCCGGCCGGGGTAGAGCTTCACCCAGATCCGCACCCGCGGGTAGTTGTTGCGCATCAGCCGGATCTGCTGGCGCAGGATCTCCGCGGTGAAGGTGCCCGGGGTGGCGGCGCGCAGCACCCGGCCGTCGCCGAACAGCGGGTCCAGCCCGAAGCGGTCGCCGAGGGCGGCGGCGGCCTCCGCGTCCAGCACGGTCATCCCGCCCAGGCCCGGCTTGGCGCCCTGGCCGACCTTCAACTCGAAGGCCAGGCGCCCGGATTCGAGCAGCGGCAGGGCGGCCGGATCGCTGTGGACGAGGTTCCACACCTCGGCGTCGGCGTCCTCGGTGCTCTGCTGGACGGCCACGCCGCCGAGACCGTCCGGGAGGTCCTCGGCGTAGGCGCGCAGCCGGCCGAGCAGGGTGCGGTCGGCCGCCTCGCCGAGGCGGCCGTAGCCGTTGACCGGCACCACGTTCTCGCCGATCACCATCGGGATCCCCAGCGCCCCGGCCTGCCGGCTCAGGGCCAGCCCCAGGTCGCCGCCGGCCGCCCGGGTGGAGCCGGTCGCGGAGACGTAGACCGGCAGCGTGGAGCTGAACCCGCCGATGGCGGTGGCGAGTTCGACGTCCCGGTAGTCGGGCTCGCGGCCGAGGTCGATCAGCTTGGCGAGCCGCTGCGGCAGGAACAGCGGCGGGACGATCCGCAGGGCGTCGAGCGCGTCGTCCGCCGCCGCCTCCCCGGGCCGGCCGGCGCCGAACAGCACCCGCCCGTACTCCTCGGCGGGCGGGAACGCGGCCGCCGCCCCGGTCCGGGCCCGCCGCCGGACCTCCTCCTCCGGGAAACCGGGTGCGGTCACATCAGCGGTCACATCAGCGGTCACGCCACCCACCTCGCCGCGCTCGACGGTGAGCTCGTTCACGGTGACACCACCCCGGCGAGCTTGGGGAACGCGCTGGCCTGCCAGACGGCGTCCAGTCCGGCGACGTACCGGGTGAACCGCTCGACGCCGATGCCGAAGCCCGCGCTGGCCGGCACGCCCTCGCGCACCAGGTCCAGGTACCAGCGGTACTTCTGCGGGTTCTCTCCGGTCTCCCGCATCCGGGTGATGATCTCCGCGTAGTCGTTGGTGCGCTGGCTGCCGCTGCACAGCTCGCCGTAGCCCTCGGGCGCGAGCAGGTCGAAGTTCCGCAGCAGGCCCGGGTCCTGCGGGTGCTCGCGGTCGTAGAAGCCGCGCGAGCCCTTCGGGTAGTCGCTGACGAAGAACGGCCGGTCGCGCCGGGCCGACAGCAACGCCTCGCCCTCCCAGTCGAGTTCGGCCTCGGCACTCTGCGGGTGCCCGATGCCGCGCAGTTCGGCGACCGCCTCCGCGTGCCGGACGCGGCCGAAGGAGCCCTTCAGCAGCTCGGCGAAGGCCTGCGGGTCCCGGCCGAGTTCGGCGAACTCCTTGGGCAACTCGCGCACCGCGCTGTCGACCATGTGCACCACCAGCTCCTCGGCCAGCTGGACGGCGTCGTCCCGGCTCGCGCCGGCGATCTCCACGTCCAACTGGTGGAACTCGGCCAGGTGCCGGCTCGTCCCGGCGGTCTCCAGCGGCTCCAGCCGGACGTTCGGGGCGATGCAGAAGATCTTGTCGAAGGCGAGCAGCGAGGCCTGCTTGTACAGGATCGCGCTGGTCATCAGCTTGTAGCGGTGGCCGTAGAAGTCGATGTCCACCTGCTTGGAGCCGCGGGCGCCGGGGTCGGTGACCGGGCCGATGATCGGCGGCAGCAGCTCGGTGAAGCCCCGGCCGCACAGGAACTCGCGGGCGGCGGTGAGCAGTTGCTGCTGGATCCGCAGGGCGCTGCGGGTGGTCGGAGCGGTCAGGTGCCGGCCCGGATCGACCGGGGGCGGGAGCGTGGTGTCGGGCATGGTCGGGATCCTCTTCTCTGGGGTGGTCGGTGGAGCTCCGGGCGGGCGGGAGTGCCTCGGCCCGGCGGGCGGCTCAGCGGGCGGCCCGGCGGGCGGCTCAGCGCGCGACGGGCAGGCCCCGCGCGGCGGACGCGGAGGCGGCGGCGGCCGCGTACTCGGCCCGGCCGTCGTAGCCGCGCTGGACGTGGGAGAGGGCGGCCAGCAGCCCGGCCGAGCCGAGGATCGGCGCGCGGCCCCGCTCGGCGAGCCCCGCGATCGGCATCGAGCCGACGGCGGACCAGTGCAGCCTCCCGTCCGGGCCCAGCGAGGAGGCCGTCCGCCCGGCGTTGTCGGGGTGCAGGCAGTACGGCACGTCCAGGTAGCCGGCCGCGAACGCCCGTACCAGGGCCCGCCCGAGGTCGGCGTCCAGGTCGAGCACCGCGCCGATCAGCGCCCTGGCCTCGGCCTCGATCCCGGTGTCCGGCGCCGGCGCGACGGCGGTCCCCGGGTGCACCGTCGGACTCGTGTCCTCGGCGCCCCGCAGCCGGACGCGCTCCGCCGCGGCGGCCGCGGCGGCCGTCTCCAGCGCCCGGACGTTCTCGGCGACGGTCGGGATGCGGTGTGCCTCGGCCGTGGTCTTGACGATCAGCCGGGCCGCGCCGCCGCGCACCGCGAGCCGTGCCGCGTCCTCCAGCAGCAGCCGGGCGCCGCCGGGCGAGCGCGGGTAGACGCCCATGTACGCGTACACCACGAGGTGCCGGTCGACGTCCGGGAGCAGCTCCCCGGCGATCCGGCCGAGCGCGCCCAGCGCCTCCTCGTCCTGGCGGGCGTTGGCCTGCTGGGCGTAGCTGAGCGAGATGCTGCGCAGCCCGTGCTGGCGGAAGAACAGCGCCTCCAGCACGCTGATGGCGATCAGCAGTGAGGGCGGGCAGAGCTGCCCCATCATGCAGCCGCCGAAGGTCTCCAGGTGCGGTTCGGCGCCGAACTCCCGGACCGAGGCCAGGAGTTCGCAGCTGTGCCGCCAACGCGCCACCGCCTCGTGCAGCGGGGTGCGGCCGTACGGCAGGCAGTAGGAGACCGGTCCGCCCTCGGTGGCGTCCAGGCCGGCCGCCAGCAGTGCCCGGAAGATCCGCTCCGGCGCGGCCGAGCCGTGCCGGACCTGCACCGGGAAGCCCGCGTCCGCCACCCCGCGCAGCACCGCCCGGGTCACCTCGACCGGGTGGGTGGCGATCGGGTAGCCGTTGAGGCCCGCTCCGGCGGCCAGGGCGCGGCGCGCGGCCGCGAGGTCGCCGGTGCGGGTGTAGCTGTCCAGGGTGATGGTGCCGACGGTGACGGCGGCCGCGCCGCGGGTGGCGAGCAGACCCTCCCGCATCACGGCGGCCTCCGCCATGCCCATCCGGGGCTGGACCACCAGGGCGCCGGCCTCGGCGGCCTGGGCCACGAACGCGCCGAAGCCCGCCCGGGCGGCACCGGTCACAGCAGGACCTCGGAGCGCAGTCCGGCGACGAAGTCGCGGAACGCGGCCACCGCGGCGCCCTCCTCGAAGACCGCGTCGAAGCCGGCCGCCAGCAGCGTCCGCTCGCGGTCGGGGTCGTCGGCCCCGGCGATGCCGAGCTTGCCGCCGATGACGGTCGGGGTGCGCCGCAGTTCCGGGCAGGCGCGGAGGGCCTCGATCACCCGCAGGCCCTCCTGGTGGCCGTGCCCGTTGACGCTGCTGATCACGATCAGGTCCGGTTCGATCCGGCGGCATTCGGAGAGCAGCAGCGTGTCCGGGACGCACGCGCCCAGATTCGTCACCCGGTGGCCCATCTCCTCCAGCAGGAACTGGAGGAAGACCAGGTTCCAGGTGTGGGAATCCGAGGCCGTCGTCGTCACGACGACGTCCAGACCGTTCTGTTCGGCATTTCCGTGCTCCACAACTCAGCCCTCATCGGTAGAGATCCTCGATGGGCTTCCGGCGCGTTTTCGCGGCGGTCCGGCCCCACGGAGAACGCTAGGAACGATCGGGCCCGGCAAGCGGCAGCTCCTGCGGCATTAAGCGGCAGAATCGGCGGCGGTTCGACGGTCGTGGTCGGCGCGCGACGGCCGGCTCCCGAAGGCCGGCCTCGCTGCGACCGGCCTTCGGCGAGCAGCCTTCGGCGGTCAGCCCGCGACGGCCAGCAGCGGGCCGTCCCCGGCCGGCCCGAGCCGGAGCCCGGGCTCCTCCCGGACGAGGCGCCGGCACAGGTTGAGCACCGTGAAGCGCACGCCGTCCCGGGCGGGCACGCTGCGGATCAGCCCGCGCGACAGCAGTTCGTGCACCGTGGCCAGGCAGGTCTGCAACGTCCAGCCGCTGCGGACCACCGCGTCCTCCCCCGACCAGTCCCCCGGCTCGTCCACGAGCACCTCCAGCAGGGCCCGCTGACGCTCCGTCAGGCGCCGGATCGACGGTTCCACCTCGTCCCGCAGGTCACCGCGCGCACCGAACACCACGGGCGGCGCCGCCAGCGTGAACGGGACGGCCGCCAGCCCGGCCACCAGCTGGGCGGTGGACTGCACCAGCGCCCACCCCGCCGCCCGCTCCAGCGCCCCGGGCAGGCCGTCCAGGCGGCGGCAGAGCTCCGCGACGGCGGGCGCCTCGGAGCGCTCCAGGGTGTAGCCGGGGCGCAGCCGGCACAGGTGCGAGAGCAGCAGCCGGACGGCCCCGACCTGGGCCAGCGCCTCCGGTTCGGCGTCGAGCTCGGGGGCCGGGACGGGCAGCGGCGCGAGCGGGATGACCTGCCCCCCGGGCAGCGGCCGGGCCTCCCGGGCGGTGATCAGCACCCGCAGCCCGGGGCAGTGGTGGAACAGCCCGTCCAGCTGCCCGGCGTCCACCCCGCCGTCGGCGCCGTCCAGCACCAGCAGGGCGGGCCGGTCGCCGATGTCCCGGACGAGGTCGTCCAGCGGTGCGCGCCAGGGGTGCGGGCCGCCGCCGCAGTCCACCCAGCGCACCGACCACCGGACGGCCAGGTGCAGCCGGCGGGCGACCTCCAGGGCGAGCCGGGTCTTGCCCACCCCGCCGAGGCCCACCAGCGAGACCAGCCGGTCCCCGTGCACGGCGAAGGCGTCGGCCAGCACGTCGGCCTCCATCTCCCGGCCGACGATCGCGCCGCGCGCCACCGGCGGGGCGGCCGGCTCGGCCACCGGCTCGTCGGCGAGCGGGTGGCGGCGGGCGGCGTCCTCGAAGTCCGTCCGGCTGCGGCCCTCCAGCCGCAGCGCGTCCGCCAGCAGCCGGACGGTCTCGTTGCGGGGCCGGCGCACCCGGCCGCTCTCCATGTCCCGGATCGCCCGCACGCTCAGGGTCGCGTGATCGGCCAGGCACTGCTGGGTCAACCCGACCCGCTCGCGCCGTAGCCGCAGCAGCTCGCCGAAGCCCGCCGCCGTTCTCACCGCTTGCACCGACTGCCCGCCGTCCATGCCTCGTCTGCCCTTCGTGGTCCGGACTCCTCCTGGGGTCGGGACCGGTGGCGGCCGCAGCGCGGGGTCCCGTACGGCCCGTGGTCCGGCCGTACGGGACCCGGTGATCAGGCTGTGGCCTCCGACCGGCTCCCTCCGGTTCCCGATGGTCCTGGCTCGGCGTCTACGCCCGATCAACGGCCGATCACCGGCCCCACCCACGACCTTCACCCAGGCCTCACAGCCGGTCGGGGGCCGCGACGGCGCCGACCCGCGCGAGGAACACGCGGCGGCCCGGATCCCGGACGGGTGCCGGGGTCCGGGCCGCTCGCGCTGTCAGCGACGGGCGTCCGCGGAGGTCACTCGGCCGCCTGCTTGAGGCCGCTGTGGCACAGACCCCAGATGACCAGGGCGTCGATCGCGATCAGGACGACGGCCCACGCCGGGTAGTAGGGCAGCCACAGGAAGTTGGCGATCATCCCCAGCCCGGCGACGGCGACACCGAAGATCCGGGCCCAGAGCGCGCCGCTGAAGACCGCCACGCCCGCCACCACGATCAGGACGCCGAGGATGAGGTGGATCCATCCCCAGCCCGCGCTGTTCAGCGAGTACACGTAGTTGCGGGTGACGACGACCAGGTCGTCCTTGGCGATGGCGGAGATCCCCTCGAAGACCGCCATGAGACCGCCGGTGATCAGCATGACCCCTGCGAAGATGGTCCACCCGGACGCGTGCGGGTACCGCTGGGGCTGGGGGATCTGACTGCTGCCGACTCCACTGACGCTGCTCGTCATGACAGTGACTCCTTCGATGGCAACCGCCTCGCGGAACCGCGGTGGGCGGGGGGTGGAACAGAAGTCCTACGTTCACGGTAGAGCCGGATCCCCGTCCTGTCGTGGCGTCGTCCCGGCCGCGGCCGCGGCCGCGGCCCGTACGGCCCCGGTCAAGCCCGGTCAGCCCTCCTGCCGCGGGTCCTCGCCGCCGCCCGCGCCGGAAGCGCCGCCCGAACCGGGCGCGCCGCCCACGCCCGAAGCACCACCCATGCCGGTTGCACCGCCCGGACCGGAAGCACCGCCCGGACCGGAAGCACCACCCGGCCCGGTTGCGCCACCCGGCCCGGCCGCGCCGGCGCCGCCGGGCCCGCCGACCCGCCCGGACGCGGCGAGCAGCGCCAGGACGGCGAGGACCGCGAGGAGCACCAGGACGAGCAGCAGCACGGTCAGCACCGTCGGGTGGTTCCAGAGCGCGAACACCAGGGCCACGATCAGCAGCGCCGCGAGGACGAGCCAGCGGCGGTGGGCGTCGGTCCAGCTACCGGCCCGCCCGGTGTGCACGCCGTGCGCGTCGCCCCAGCGGGCGACCGAGTCCGCGGCGTGGTCGGCCCCGCCGCGCACGGCGCGCGGCAGCCGTCCCGCCCCGGAGAGGTAGGCGCCGAGCGCGATCACGATGCCCAGGACGATCGCGGTGCGCAGGCTGACCCGCAGGAACCTCAGCAGCGTGTCGAAGACCGCGGCCGCGGCGGACGGGGACTGCACGGCGGGCGGCAGGTGGTCGAGGTAGTAGTGCCGGGCGATCACCAGGGCGATCGCCACCACCAGGCTGGCCCCGGCCGCTCCCAGCGCCGTGGACACCAGGGCCCGGCGCCGGCGCCGGGCCAGCAGCACGCCGACCAGGCCGAGCAGCACGGTGATCACCGGCAGCCAGTTGCCCACCACGTCCAGCGCGTGCGCGGCGCCGCGGACCTTGGCGAGTTTGTCGGACTGGAACAGCACCAGCTGCTTGTTCACGTCCGGGATCTTCTCGGCCGGTGTCAGCCCCGCGGCCACCAGCTCCTGCTTCAGCTGGTCCACGGCCTTCCCGACGTCGAGGGTGACGGTGCCGTCGTTGACGCCGACCGCACCGCGGCCGTGTCCGGTCAGGGCCTGGACCACGGCCGTGTGGGCGGCGCGGTTCGCCTGCGTCCAGACGGTGTCGAAGGCGTCGCTCTGCACGACCTTGGTGGCCGCCTTGGTGACCACCTGGTCCACCGCGTCGTCGATCTTGGGACCCAGCGACTTGACGGCGGACGCGGCCCGGGGCGGCAGGCCCTGCGACTGGAGCCAGGCGGCCAGGTCGGAGGCGACCTCCGGGCCGTCCACCTTCACGTCCACCGCCTGGGTGATCCGCTTGACCGCCGCGTCCTGGACCGCCGGGTTCGTGGCCAGCGGCGCGACCGTGGAGACGTACCGGTCGGTGTCCAGCGCGATGTCGTGCACCCAGACGGTGAGCAGCGAGACCGGCACCAGGATGCAGGTCAGGGTGATCAGCACGGCCGAGACGGTGCTCCGGACGATCCGGCCCACCCGGGAGGAGTGCCGGGGCCCGGCGGGGGCGCCCCGGTTCGCCGTACCGCCCGGCGGGGGCTCGGACGGCTGGGGTTGGCTCGGCCCGTTCAACGGCCCTCCCGGCGTTCGCTGCGCGGCCGTGGCGCCGCTGGACTCCATTCACGCCGCACGGGCCCTCGTCCGGCACGCCGGGCTGGGCCGCCCGGTGGAACGCGCCCCGGCGCCCGGCCCGTACACCGGTCCCGTACGCCCGGTCCGTACGCCCGGTCCCGCGTGCGCCCGGCGGCGGGCCGTCGCCTCACCCCGGGCAGGTGATCCGCGGGCACGGCGGGGCCCCTACGGTCGAAGCTGCACCGGCCCGCCGGGCCGGGTGAGGGACTCCACCGGAAGGAGCACCGCCATGGCCGAGGACGACCTCGCCGAGACCGGACCCATCGACTACCTGGTGGTCGAGTTCCCCGGCAACCGGATGACCGGGGAAGGGCTTCCGCTGCTGATCGACCTGGTGGACCGGGGTCTGATCCGCATCCTGGACTTCGCGTTCGTGCGCAAGGACGCCGACGGCACCGTCGCGGGCATGGAGATCGCCGACTTCGACGGCGACGGCCTCCTGGACCTGGCCGTCTTCGAGGGCGCCGGGTCGGGCCTGCTGGACGCCGGCGACCTGAGCGAGGCCGCGGGGGTCATCGAGCCCGGCAACTCGGCCGGTGTGCTCATCTACGAGAACACCTGGGCCGCGCCGTTCGCCACGGCCCTGCGCCGGGGCGGTGCCCGGGTGGTCGCCAGCGGCCGGGTGCCGATGCCGGAGCTGCTGCGTTCCCTGGAAGAGCTGGACGAGGGCAACGGGGCGGACGGGGACGAGGCGTCGGGCGGCTCCGGCCCCACGCCGTCCGCGGCCGGCTGAAGCCACCGAGAGGAGTACGAGTCATGCCTGGACTGCTGCGCGGTGTCGCGCGCACCGCCGTCGTCGCCGGAACGGCGACCGCCGTGTCCAACCGGGTGTCCCGCCGCCAGGCGGGTCGTTGGGCGCAACAGGAGGTGGCGGCCGAACCCGCGCCGCCCCCGCCGCCCCCGGCGCCGGCCCCCGCCGCGCCCGCCCCCGCGGGGATGGACGCGAAGATCAACCAGCTGCAGCAGCTGGCGCAGCTGAGGGACCAGGGTGTCCTCACCGAGGAGGAGTTCGCCACGCAGAAGCAGCGGCTCCTGGCCGGCTGAGCACCAACCACACCGGCCGGGCACCGGCTGAGCACCGTCGGCACCGCGACGGCATCACCCGCCGCGGGTGGTGCCGTGCCCGAGCGCCGGTTCAGCGCCCGAGGGCCGGTTCAGTGCCCGACGGCGACCTTGGCCGCCACGATGACCAGGCCCAGGACCAGGTTGACGGCGCCCTCGGCGACGGTCTGACGCGGCGAGGCGCCCGCCCGGCGGGCGCCCAGCGTCGCCCAGGTCACCTGCTGCGCCACCGCGACACCGAGGGCGAGCCAGGCGTTCTCCCCCGCCCCCAGCCACGGGCTGACCAGCACCGCCAGGGCGGGCAGCGCCGAGGCCTCGACCAGCGGCCACTCCTCCCGGCCGGCCTCGCGCACCTGGCTCCGGGTGATCTGCCGGCCGGCCTCGCGCTCCCCGGCCACGTGCGCGTACACGTGGGCGACCCAGAACACGATCCCGGTGATCACCAGCAGCAGGATCAGCGACAGCCGGGGGTGCGGCCCGCTGAGACTGGAGGCCGCGATCACGGAGGCGGCGAGCATCGACCCGTACACCGCGCCGGCGTAGTCGGTGCGCCCGGCTCCGGCGGTTCCATCGGCTCCGCCGGTTCCGCCGGTCCCGCCGGTCCCGTCCGAGGCCGGTTCGCGCGGCACCGGGGTACCGCCGCCGGACGTTGTCATGACGCCTGCTCCCGTCTGACGCCTGCTCCCGTCATCGCCCCGGAGACGGCCGATGGGTCCGTCGCGGCCATCATCACCCGAGGTCCGGCTTCCGGCGCGTCCGCGCGGTCACCCACGCCGGGTGAGCCGGGCCGTGGCCCCCGTTCGTAGCGTGGGGGAAGGATTTCTCCCTTTTCGCTCCTCGGCCGCCGCGGGAACCGGGCGGGACGGGTGAGCGCCGAAGGAGGTCCGTGGAGGGGCCCTGGGAGAACCGTTCCACCACCCCGACAACCCCGTCGAACCCCGCAAGGAGGCGAGCCCGGTGCTCGGTATCCACCACCACGCGTCACGTCACAGCGGCGCGGCCTCACCCGACGAGCTCGGACGAGTCGGCTGGCTCGTCCTCGGGTCCACGATGATCGTCGTCGGCGCGATCGCGCACGCGCTGTCGGGCATCGTCGCGATCACCAGGGAGCTCCTGCGCCCCGCGCCGCAGCGCGCACCCGCCCCGGCCGGCCCGGTGCGCCCGGGCGACCTCAGCGTCGACGAGAAGGACGGCTGGATCCTCATCAGCGTCCTGTTCGTGCTGGCCGGCACGGTGGCCCACGCCCTCGCGCACGTCATCGGGACCATCCGGCAGGCCACGCGCGCGGCGCACGGGCAGGTGCGGGCATGACGGCGGCGGCGCCGTCCGAGTCGCCCGCCGACTCGGTCTCGACGGGCCGCCTGGCCCGTCGGGCCGTGCCGCGCTCGGCCCACGGGAAGTGGGCCCCCGCGCCGGACCGGGCCGACCCCGTCGACATCCTGGAGGCCCAGGCCGCCACCCGCGTCCCGGAACTGGTGCCGATCCGCTACGGCCGGATGGCGGCCTCCCGCTTCGCCTTCCTGCGCGGCGCACCCGCCGTGATGGCCGCGGACCTCGCCGCCTCCCCGCACACCGGCCTCACCGTGCAGCTCTGCGGGGACGCCCACCTGTGCAACTTCGGGCTCTTCGCCTCGCCGGAGCGCGCCCTGCTCTTCGACCTCAACGACTTCGACGAGACCCTGCCCGGCCCCTTCGAGTGGGACGTCAAACGGCTGGCCGCCAGTGTCGCCGTGGCCGCCCGCCAGAACGGGGAGCCCGACGCGACCGCCCGGGCCGTGGCGCTCTCCTCCGCCCGGGCGTACCGGCTCGCCATGCGCCGGCTCGCCGGCCTCGGGGAACTCGACGTCTGGTACGAACGGGTGGACACCGCCGAGCTGCTGCCGATGGTCCGGGAGCCGGAGTACCGCAAGCGCGTCCGGGCCGCCCTGGCGAAGGCACGCGGGCGCACCAGCCTGCACGCGCTGGCCAAGCTCACCGAGCCCGGCCCGGACGGCGAACCCCGGATCGTCAGCGACCCGCCGCTGCTGGAACCGATGGACCCGCAGGACCTGCCCCGCCTGCGGCAGATCCTGCTGGACTACCGGGACACCCTGGCCGAGGAGCGGGCGGAGCTGCTCGACCGCTTCGAGCTGGTCCACGCGGCCCGCAAGGTGGTCGGCGTGGGCAGTGTGGGCACCCGGTGCCACATCGGCCTGTTCCGCGGACGCGCCACCGGTGAGCCGCTCTTCCTCCAGGTGAAGGAGGCCGAACGGTCCGTCCTGGAACCGCACCTCGCGCCCAGCCTCCACCGGCACCAGGGCCGGCGGGTGGTGGTCGGACAACGGCGCCTCCAGGCCGTCAGCGACGTCTTCCTCGGCTGGGCCACCGGCCCCGCCGGACGCGACTTCTACTGGCGCCAGCTGCGCGACATGAAGGGCTCCGCCGTCATCGAGGGCATGCCCACCGAGCTGCTGGACCGGTACGCCGAGCTGTGCGGCCGCACCCTCGCGCGCGGGCACGCCCGGACCGGGGACCGCGTCGCCGTCGCGGCGTACCTCGGCTCCGGGGACGCCTTCGACCGGGCCATCGCCGACTTCGCCCTCGCGTACGCCGACCGGACCGACGCCGACCACGCCGCCCTCACCGCCGCGATCGACAGCGGCCGGATCACCGCCCGGCCCGGCGTCTGAAACCAGCGGCCCCGGCCCGGTTCCGACGGCCCCGGCGCCTACGCCCCGCCCGTCTCCCCGCCCTCGCGCGCCGGCCCGCTCCCGTCCGAGGCACGCCGGGCGGGCAGGTGGCCGGTGAAGGCGAAGCCGGTGAGGGTGATCCCGGCGGCGGCCAGCAGCGACACCTTGAGGCCGTCGAGCTGGGCCGCGCGGTAGGAGTCGACGACGGCCTCCGCCTCCTGCGGCGGGACGCTGGTCCCCGCGAGCGCGGTGGCGAGCTGGTCCGCGGGCACGAAGGCGACACCCGCCTCGATCTCGATGCCCGCCTGCTGCTTCACCGCGTCGGAGATCCGCGGGTCCTCGGCGACGGCGTTGCCGAACGCCACCGTCAGCGCGCCGATCAGGATGGCGCCGATCAGCGCGGTGCCCAGGGACGAGCCGAGGTTCTGCGCGGTGTACTGCAACCCGCCGACCTCGCTGCGGTCCGCCTCCCCGACGCTCGACTGCACCACGTTGCCCAGCTGCGAGGCGAGCAGTCCCATGCCGATCCCCAGCAGGCTCATCGCCAGCGCGAACGACAGGTCGTCGAGGGCCGGTCCGACCGTGCCGACCAGCCACAGCGAGGCGGCGAACAGCACCAGCAGCCCGATCCGCACCACCGTCCTCGGCGAGGCGAACCGGCCGAGGAGCGGGCCGGACATCGAGGCGACGAGCATCGTGATCGACACCGGCAGCAGCCGCAGACCGGTCTCGAAGGCGTTCTGGCCCTGCACGACCTGGAGGTACAGCGGGATGACGAAGAACAGCCCGAGGAGGATCAGGTTCTGGCTGAAGAGCATGGCCAGGCCGGACCGCAGCGGTGGGATCCCGAACAGCGCGAACCTCACCAACGGGTGCTCCCGGCGCAGCTCCCACGACCGGAACAGCACCAGGAGCACCCCGCCGAGCGCCACGGCGAACAGCGTCGGCGAGAACCCGAGGACGGTGAAGGGCGGGTTGCGGGGCTCGAGCCAGCCCCAGGAGCTGCTCTGCAGCACGGCCAGCACCACCAGCCCCAGCCCGGCGGCCGACAGCAGCACCCCGACCAGGTCCAGCCGCGGGTGGTGCTCCGGTACCGGCTGCGGCTCGATCCAGCGCATCAGGAACAGGATGACCACCACCAGGACGACCTCCCCGGCGAAGACCAGCCGCCAGGTCAGATAGGTGGTCAGCCACCCGCCGAGCATCGGCCCCACGGCGATGCCCGCCCCGGCCAGGCCGCCGATGACACCGTAGGCGGTCGCGCGGTCCCGCCCCCGGTAGGCGCCGGCCACCAGCGCGGCGAGGGCCGGCAGGACCAGCGCCGCGCCCAGCCCCTCGATCACCGACCAGCCGAGCGCCAGCAGCCCCAGGGTGGGGGCGACCGCAGTGATCCCCGACCCCACGGCGTAGACCACCAGCCCGACCGTGAACATCCGGCGGCGCCCGAACATGTCGCCCAGCTTGCCGCCGGTGATCATGAACGCCGCCATCACCAGCGTGTAGAGGGTGATCACCGCCTGGATCGCCGTGACCTCGGTGTCGAAGTCCTCGACCAGCTGGCTGATGGACACGTTCATCACCGACGCGTCGAGCACCATCAGGAACTGCGCCGTACCCAGGACGACCAGCGCTCTCCAGCGGTTCACCGCGACTCCTCGTGCTCACCGGCCCACGCGCTCGTACGCGCCTGCCTCGTACCCTCGTGCCCGCGCGGCCGATCCGCCCGTCGAGGACGCTCCCCGCGGCCGGGCGACCACCCGGGGCGCGCCGAGGCGCGGCCCGGCCACACCGGGACCGGCGCGGGCGGACGGGACGCACCGGGACCGGCGCGGGCGGACGGGGCACCCGGGCGCCGGTGTCCGCGCGTTGCGCCGAACGGCGGACCGTCCGAGGTGCCGCCCGCCGGACCGTCGCCCAGTCTTGGACGGAACCCTCGGTGCTCGGGCCGACGGCGGGCCGCGGCGGACCCGGGGTACAGGCATCGACCGGAGGGAGCGCGCAGTGGCGGCACAGCGTGGTGAGCCCGGCCGCGCCGACTGGATCCGCGCCAGGACCGCCTGGCTGAGGGGGCGCACGGCCACCCTGCGCGAGGTCCCGTTCCTGCGCCGGCTCGCGGCGCAGCTGCTCCACGTCCGGGTCCTGGACATGGCCACCCGCCTCGCGGCCCAGACCTTCCTGACCGCCATCCCGGTGCTGTTCGTGCTGGCCGCCTTCATGCCCCAGGAGGTGCGCGACAGCGTCTCCGAGTCCCTGCGCACCGTCCTCGGGCTCCAGGGCGCCTCGCTCGACGAGATCAAGGGAGCACTCCACCCCACCGGCGAGGACTCCACCAGCGACGCCTTCGGCGGCATCGGGATCGCGGTGACCCTGCTCTCGGCCACGAGCTGCAGCCGCATCCTGCAACGCCTGTGCGAGCAGAGCTGGCACCTGCCCCACCTGGCGGGGCGCCTGGCGGCCTGGCGGTGGCTCGCCTGGCTCCTGGTGTGGCTGACCGCCCTGATCATCCAGGGCCAGGTGCGGAACGGGTTCGGCGCGGGCGCGGGCCTCGGGGTCGTGCTCTACCTGGTCACGGCCACGCTGCTCTGGTGGTGGACCCAGCACCTGCTGCTGGGCGGCCGGATCCCCTGGCTCCCGCTGCTGCCGGGGGCGGTGCTGACCGCCGCCGCGCTGACCGCGCTCGCCTGGGTGTCGCGGTTGTACGTGCCCCACTCGCTGAGCCGCAGCGTGAACCAGTTCGGCCCGCTCGGCCTGGTCTTCACCCTGCTCAGCTGGCTCATCGTGGTGTTCACGGCCGTCACGCTCGGCATCGGCATCGGGTACGTGGTGGCGGGCCAGGGACGGCTGGCCAAGCTCCTGGGGACGCCGGAGCCGGCCCCGGACGACGAGGACTGAGCGCCGCCGGACCGCGACCGCGGGGCCGGAAAGCCCCCACCGGTGGGGGCTTCGGCCCCTTTGCCAGGCCGGGCGGTGTCGGCCAGGATGGTGATTGTCAGTGCTCCGCGCACACCCTGCGCCGTACCCCCTGAGGTGAGCACCATGCCCCTCAGCCCAGCCGTCGGCTCCCCCTCCCCTCCGGCGGACGCACCCCGACGCGGCACCGCCCGGCCGACCCGGATACCCGGCGGCGACCCGGTGCTCGCGGCCCGCTTCGCCGTCCCCCCGATCCCGGGGACCTTCGTGCACCGGCCGCGTCTGGTCGAGCGCCTCGGCGACGGCCTCCGGACCTCCCTCCTGCTGGTGAACGCGCCGGCGGGGGCCGGCAAGACCCTGCTCGTCGCCGACTGGCTGGCCACGGCGCGGCTGCGCGGCCCGGCGGTCTGGCTCACCGTCGAGCGGGAGGACAACGCGCCGGGCGTCTTCTGGGCCTACCTGCTGGAGGCCTTCCGGCACCACGGCGTCGCCCTGCCGGACGACATCGGCAGCCCCGCCCGGGCCGACGAGGTCGACCACTCGCTGCTGGCCCGGCTGGCCGCCCACCTGAGCCGCCGCGAGGACCCCGTGGTCCTCGTCCTCGACGAGTTCGAACACGTGTCGTCCCCCGAGGTGGCCTCCGGGCTCCACTTCCTGCTCGGCCACGCCGGCCCGGGTCTGCGGCTGGTCCTGATCAGCCGGACGGAACCGCGCCTGCCGCTCCACCGCTACCGCGCCTCCGGCAGTGCCACCGAGGTCCGGGCCGCCGACCTGGCCTTCCGCCCGCGGGAGACCGCCGCGCTGCTGCGCCGGCACGGCCTCGCCCTCTCCGCCGAGACCGCGCGGGCCCTGACCGAGCGGACCGGCGGCTGGGCCGCCGGTCTGCGGCTGTCCGCCCTCGCCGCCCAGGGCGCCGCCGACCCCGAGGCCTACCTGAAGGAGTTCGAGGCCTGCCGCAGCACGGTCGCCGACTTCCTGCTCGCCGAGGTGCTCGACACCCAGCCCGCCGAGACCCAGGACCTCCTGCTGCGCACGAGCGTCCTGGACCGGATCCACCCCGACCTGGCCGACGCCCTGACCGGCCGGACGGACGGAGCGCGGATCCTCGCGGACCTCGCGCGCGCCAACACCTTCGTCGAGCCCGTCGGCCACTCCTGGTACCACTGCCACCCGCTGTTCGCCGAGATCCTGCGCGTCCACCTGGCGGCGCGCAGCCCGGGCCTGGAGCGGGCGCTGCACCGCCGGGCGGCCCGCTGGCTGACCGCCGCCGGACACCTGACGGACGGACTGGTGCACGCCGCCGCGGCCGGCGACTGGGAGTTCGCCGCGACCCAGGTCGTCGACCGGCTGGCCATCGGACGGCTGTTCACCGGCCGCGACGCGGACCGGCTCGACCGCCTGTTCGCCGACATGACACCCGACGCCCGCGGACCGGCCCCGGAACTCATCCGGGCGGCCCGCGACCTCGCCCGCCACGACGTCGACCACGGCCTCGAACACCTCCGGCGCGCCGAGACCCTCCTCGCCGCGTCCGACCGCGGCCCCGGGGACGTTCCGACGGCCCTGCTCAACGCGGCCCACCTCCGGGTGCTGGCGGGCCGGCTGCTCGGCTCGGCCGAGATGGCCCGGGCCGCCGCCGTCCAGGCCGCCCGCCTGGAGGAGGACATCCCGCCGGGGCTGCTGCGGGAACACCCCGAACTCCCCGTGCTCCGGCTGACCGATCTCGGATCCGCGCTGCTCTGGAAGGGCAGTCTCGACGCCGCCGGGACGGCCCTGTCCGCGGCCGCGGCGGCGGCCGACGGCGCCACCACGGCCTGTCCGCGCCACGAATCGCTCACCCGACTCGCCCTGATCGACCTGCTCCGGGGCCGGCCGGCGCAGGCCGAGGCCCATCTGCGCAAGGCCGGGGCCGAGGCCGAACTCGCCGGTCTGGCACCGGATTCCCGCACGGGGGCCGGCCAGCTGGTGCTGGCCGCGCTCGCCGTCGACCGGGACGACCTGCCCACGGCGCGGGCGGCACTCGACCGGGCCGCCGGGTCGGCGGCGGCCGACCACGACCCGGCCGTCGCCGCGGGCATCGCGATCGTCCGGGCGAGGACGCTGCTGGCCGACGGCCACGCCCGCGCGGCCCTCGACCTCCTCGGCGGGCTGGACCTCCTCGGCGGGCCGCCGGGCGGCGCTCCCGCCGCCGGACCGCCGCCGCCCTGGGTGCGGGAGGGCGTGGCCGTGACCGTGGCCGCCGGGCACCTCGCCGAGGGGGACCCGGCCGCCGCGCTGGAGGCGCTGGAGCGCAGCGGCGCCGACGGGCCGGAGTGCGCCGTCGCCGCCGCCCGGGCGCACCTCGCCGCCGGGGAGAGCCGAGGTGCCCTGCGGATCCTGGAGGCGATCCCGGAGCGCGACGGCCACGGGCCCGCGATCACCGTACGGGTGCTGCTGACCCGGTCCCAGGCGGCCTTCGCCCTCGGCGACGAGGCCGCGGCCCAGCGGCTGCTCGCCCGCGCCCTCGCGGCCGCCCGGCCGGAGCGGCTGCGCCGGCCGTTCCGGGACGCCGGGCCGTGGCTGCGGCGCCTGCTGCACGCCCGGCCCGAGCTGACGGACTCCCACGGCTGGCTGCCCCCCGACCTGCTGCCCGGCCTGCCGGCCGAGGCGTCCGGGGCCGCCGCCACGGACGACCCGGTCGAACCGCTGAGCGACCGCGAGCTGGACGTCCTGAAGCTGGCGGCGCAGATGCTGTCCACGGACGAGATCGCCGCCGAGCTGTTCCTCTCGGTGAACACCGTCAAGACGCACCTCAAGAGCATCAACCGCAAGCTCTCCGTCACCGGGCGCAACCGGGCCGTACGGCGGGCCCGCGCGCTGCACCTGCTCTGACCGCGCGGCCGTCCGGGGCCCGGCTCAGCGACGCCGGCTCAGCGGCGCCGGTCGCGGCGGGCGCGGAGGAAGCGCCAGCCGACGGCCACGGCGCTCGCCCCGAGCAGCACGAGGAACATCGTGAGCCACGTGCTCTCGGCCACCCGGGCCCCGGTGAGCAGCACCAACAGCACTCCGCCGACGGTCGCCAGACACGCCAGCACCGTCCGCAGCGCCACCAGGAGCACGCCCGGGCGCAGGATCGACGAACTCCTCCTCACCTGCGCGGCCGCGGGTCCCGCCAGCCCGTACCGCAGGAGGGCCCGGTCGGCGAGCTCGCCGGTGGCGCGACGGTACATGTCGCCGCAGGCGGGCACCCACACGAACGGGATCACGGTGCCGACGACCACCAGCGCGCCCAGGCCGATCCAGCCGAGCCACTTGCGCAGTCCCCCGCGCGACGGGTCCTCGGGAGTCAACAGGCCGATCAGGTACGCCTGGCGGCGGACGACGGACAGCCAGGAGGCCTTCTCCCGGCCCTCGGTCCGGGTCCGCGCCGCCTTCCGCAGCGCCTCCCGCGCCTGCTCCACCGTCGGATGGACCCCCTGCACCACCAGGATCTCGGCCGCCGCGTCGTCCCCGCAGGGGTCGTGGCCGGCCAGGGCCGCGAGCTCCAGCACCATGCGCAGCTGGGCGAGCAGCGCGGCGATGAACGCGACCGGGAGCAGGAGCATGAACGGCCCCCCGAGGAAGGAGCCCTCGACCACGGTGCGGCGCACCCCCCGGTCGATGATCTTCTCGGTGGGGTCCGGACCGTCCGCCCCCGCCCGCTCCGTCCCGCGCAGCGCCGCGGCCGTCTCCGCCGCCTGGGGGCCCAGGTAGTCGACCACGAAGGCGGCCAGCCGCTCGGGCATGTGGGAGGGATCCGCCCGGACCGTCCTCAGCAGTCGTCGCACCACGCCGGGTCGTTGTCGCCGCTCACTCTCCGCTCCGCCCATCAGCCGCAGAATAACCCCGCCGGTCGGCGGCCGCCCCGGGGCCGGATCACCCGGTCCGGGTGATGCCGGGACGGGCCGGCGGCGCGTACCTGGAGGGTGGAGCACGTCACGGCTTCCCGCCCGGACCCTCCGACGCCCCGGGTGGCCGCTCGGGCGCCCCCGCTCGGCAGGCCGCGCACCCGCGGCGGCCCGTTCGGGGCACGCCGTCGATGTCAGGAGGCTCGCGGTGGACTACCCACTGCTCGACATCTTCTTCACCACCATGTGGATCTTCCTGTGGATCATGTGGTTCTTCCTGCTGTTCCGCGTCTTCGGGGACCTCTTCCGCGACGACACCGTGAGCGGCTGGGGCAAGGCCGGCTGGTCCGTGTTCCTGATCCTCCTGCCCTTCCTCGGCGTGTTCGTGTACCTCATCGCGCGGGGCAAGGGCATGGGACGGCGCGAAGTCCGGCGGACGGCGGAGGCGGAGCAGGAGTTCCGCGCCTACGTCCGGCAGACGGCCGCCGAGACCACGGCGCCCTCCTCCCACGTGGACGATCTGGCCCGCCTCGCGGAGCTCAAGAACAAGGGCGACATCACGGAGGAGGAGTACCAGCGCGCCAAGGCGAAGGTGCTCACCTGACGTGACCTGACTCCGCCCCGGCCTCCCCCTCCCGCCCGGCCCCGCCCGGCCGCTTGACCTTGACACGGTGACAAGGCCTTCACTGCTGCCGAGGAGGTGGTCCCGATGGCCGGACCGGAAGCGGACACGAACACCCTGCGGGCACTGCGGGGGCTGGAGCACGACGACCCGTCGGTGCGGCTGCGGGCGGCGATGGCCGTCGGCAGCCGCCCGCACCCGGGACTCGTCGGCGGGCTGGTCGAACGGTGCGCGGTCGAACCCGAGTTCACCGTGCGCGAGATGCTCACCTGGGCGCTCACCCGGCACGAGCCGGCGGAGACCGTCCCGCTGCTGCTCGACGAGGTGCGCGCGGAAGGAGCCCAGGCACGGAGCCAGGCCCTGCACACGCTGTCCAAGATCGGGGACCGGCGCGCCTGGCCGGCGATCACCCCGGCCCTGCTCGCCGACGCCGACGACGAGGTGGCCCGCAGCGCCTGGCGCGCCGCGGTCGTCCTCGTACCCGAGGGCGGGGAGCGCGAGTTGGCCGTAGTCTTGGCCGCTCAGCTCGGACGCGGCGGACGCGAGACGCGGTTGAGCCTCAGCCGGGCGCTGGTCGCGCTCGGGGAGGCGATGCTGCCGACGCTCGACGCCGCGACGGCGGACCCCGACCCCCGGGTGCGCGCCCACGCGCTCGCCACGGAGCAGCTGTGGCGCGACCCGGATTCCGGATTCGAGTCCGCGATCGAGGAGGCGAAGCGCACGGCGGTCTTCGGCGAGGGCCGCCAGGAGGGACGGTAGGCAGTGTTGATCGGCGACGTCTCGCGGCGGTCCGGGGTCAGCGCCCGGATGCTCCGGCACTACGAGTCGCTCGGACTGGTCCGGGCGACGGGCCGTACCGGCTCGGGCTACCGCCGGTACACCGACGAGGACATCCGGCGGATCTTCCACGTCGAGAGCCTGCGGTCGCTGGGCCTGTCGCTGCGCGACGTCGGGCGGGCGCTCGACGACCCCGGCTTCGCACCCGCCGGACTCGTCGAGGACCTCATCCTCCGGACGCGCGAACGCATCGCCGCGGAGACCGAGTTGCTCACCCGGCTGCGGCGGATCGACGCCGCGGAACCCGCCGGCTGGGAGGAGGTGCTCCAGGTCGTCGCGCTGCTCCAGGCCCTGGAGTCGAAGAGCCCGGGGGCCCGGCAGCGCGCCGCCCTGTCCGCGGGCGAGGACGTCGCGGTGCCGGTGGAGGCGCTGGTCGACGCCGTGCTGGGCGAGTCGGACCCGCTCGTCGCCGGAGCCCTGCGCTGGGCGCTCGCGCAGAGCGGCGGGGAAGGGGCGGCCCTGCTCGCCGAGGGCCTGCGCTCGCCCGCGGCCGAGGTGCGCGAACGCGCCGTACGGTCCCTCGCCGAACTGCCCGACGGCACGGCGACCGCACTGCTGCGTGACGCCCTCGACAACCCCGACGCCGCGGTCCGCAGGTACGCGGCCCTGGCGCTCGGGGCCCGCGGCGTGGCCGACGCCGTCCCGACGCTCATCGACATGATCGTCGAGGCGGTGAACGACGCCGACGCGGCCGACGCGCTCGGCACCCTGGCGGGCGACCCCGCGCTGGCGGAGCGGATCGCCACCGGGCTGGTCGAGCGCCTCGCCCGGGCGGCGCTCGGACCGGACGCCCGCCGACGGCTCACCCAGGCGCTCGCGGACGTCCCGGGGAG
The DNA here is from genome assembly GCF_042721415.1 of Kitasatospora sp. NPDC058444. Taxonomy (NCBI): domain Bacteria; kingdom Bacillati; phylum Actinomycetota; class Actinomycetes; order Kitasatosporales; family Streptomycetaceae; genus Kitasatospora; species Kitasatospora sp. NPDC058444. The sequence goes on from NZ_JBHXLL010000013.1 coordinate 78,019, forward strand.
CACCGCCTCCCGCGCCCTGCGGGAACTGGCCCTGGACGAGGACCGTGCGGTCGCGCTCACCGCGACGTACATTCTCAAGCTGCGCGACACGCGATAGCCGCGACCGCGCACCGGGGTTCAGGGGTGGGGAGTTCAAGGGTGGGGGTTTCGCGGGTGCGGGTTTCCAGGGTGGGGGTTTCCAGGGTGGGGGTGGCGTGACAGGGGCCGGGCGGTTCCTTCGGCAGCGGCGGCTGTTCCTCTCGGTGGCGATCGACACGTTCGGCTCCGGCGTCTTCCTGCCGCTGTCGCTGCTGTACTTCGTCACCGTCCAGCACTTCCCGGCGGCCGCCGCGGGCACGGCCGTGACGGTCGGGTCGGTCGCGTCCTTCGCCGTCGTGCCGCTCTGCGGACGGCTCGTCCAGGCCGCGGGCCCCAAGTCCTGCCTGCTCGTCAGCAACGTCCTCACCGCACTCGGGTACGGCCTGTTCTTCGCGGCCGGGAACCTGCCCACGGTGGCGGCCGCGAGCTTCCTCGTGACCGCCTCCGACCGCCTCTACGGGGCCGCCTGGCCGACCCTGGTCGCGCGGTTCGCGAAACCGGCGGAACTCACCGAGTGGTTCTCCGCCGTCACCGTGCTCAAGACGACCTCCCTGGGAGTCGGCACCCTGGGGGCCACCGCCCTGATGGCCCTCGCCGGCGGACACGGGCTGCGGATCGCGCTCGCCCTGAACAGCGCCAGCTCCCTGCTCGCGGCCGTCCTCCTACTCGGGGTCACCGTGCCGGCCGCCGATCGGCCAGGGCACCGGGCGGCGAGGTCGAACACCCGGGCGGCGCTCGGCGACCGGCCCTTCGTGTCCCTGGTCGCCTCCCAGACGCTGCTGTCGGCGGCCTGGCTGATCCCGACGGTCGCCTTCCCCGTCTACCTCGTGGAGAACCTCCACCAGGCCGCCTACTGGCCGACCGTCGTGGTCGCCGTCCGCTACGCCACCGCCACCACCCTGCAGATGCGGATCAGCCGCCGGCTGTCCGGCTGGAGCCGCTCACGGGTGCTGCGCCTGTCGATCGGCGCGGTCGCCGCCGCCATCGCCCTCACCGCGACCCTCTCCACCGCCCCGCACGCCCTCCAGGGCCCGCTCGCCGTCCTCGTGGCGGCGGTCCTGGCCCTGGCCGAACTCGCCTCCAAGCCCACCGCGGCCGCGGCGGCGGTCGCCATGGCCCCCAAGGGCGACGAAGGCCCGTACATGTCCCTGTTCCAGCTGACCTGGACGGTGTCCTACGCGGTCGGCCCGGCCGTCATCGGCCTGGGCCTGCAGAACCCCCCACTGCTCTGGGCCGCCCTGGCCCTCTGCGTCGCCGCCAGCGCCCTCGCCCACCGCCTCCGCCGTCCCCCGGCCCGACTCCCCCACCCCGCCCGCCCCCGGCGCGAGGAAGCCGAGGTCCCGTAAGCGGGGGCCGATCGCCCCCGCGCGAACCGCCGGACACCCGGGCACGCCATCGGCCGCCGGCTGCCATGAACCGCGCCGCACCCTACGACCCCAGGGGCCCGACGGCCCCCACCTCCTTGCCACAGAGTCCGATCGACACACCCATGCGCCGACTCCCCTACCTCCCGGGCAGGCTGGGCTCAACGCCGCGCCGACCGCCGGCCGGTGAGCCGGTACGGAAGCGCGGCCGGGCAACCCCGCTGAAGGCCAACGCCCCCATGCCCCTGGCACGTCGGGCTCAGCACCGCAGCGGCGGCCGGCCGGTGGGGCCGCAGGCGCCCGGCTCGTACGGGAGCGCGGCCGGGCGGCGCCACGACCGGTCCGGCCCCCACGCCCCCGCACGCCGGCGTCAGCGCCGTACCGGCGGCCGGGCGGTGAGGCCGTAGGCGCGCAGCTGGTACGGGATCGTGGTCGGGCGGCGCCACTGGAGGTCGAGGCCGCAGGCGCCGAGGACGGTGCCGAAGGCGTGCCGCATCGCGTCCTGGACGGCGGTGCGGGCTCGGGCGGCCCGCTCGTCGGTGGCGGCGGACAGACGGCGGGAGGGGTTCCAGCGGAGGTCGGCGAGGCCGGCGGTGTCGTCGCCGTCGTCGACGGGTCGGCACGGCGTGAGGGTGATGCCCGGCGCGTGCAGGTGGTCGGCGACCGGCAGGCCGGCGAGCAAGGCGGTGCGGCGCACCGCGGCGACGACGTCCGCGCCGATGCCGAGGTCCTCCGGGCGGGCCCCGGCCGGGGCGGGGGTGGCGGCGTCCCGGCCGGGGGCCGGGGCCGGGGTGGCGGCACGGCCGACCCTGGTCTCCCCGCCGAGCGGGCCGGCCTCGACCTCGATGCCGAAGGCCGGCAGGAACTCCGCGAGCGCGTTCCGCATGGTGCTGTCGACGGTCCGTCGGGCGGCGGAAGCCGGCTGCCGGGGCTGTTCCATGGCCGCGGCGGCCGCCAGCCGGGGGCCGGGCTCCCAGTGCAGGGCGATCCGGCCGGCGCAGTCGTCGGAGTCGTCGTACGGCCGGGCGGGGAGCAGGTGGACGCCGGGCCCGTGCCCGCCGTACCCGACGGGCAGGCCGGCCAGGAGGAGCGCCTCGGTGACGCGGTCGGCGAGCAGCGGGTCGATCCGGGGCCCGTCCGGGGACGTGTGTTCCGCAGCCGTGTCCACGCCGTCCTCCTCCGGTTCCGGGCGGCGGCCGACCGCCGGCGCCCCGAGCGTACGGCGTACCCGGGCGGCCCGTCGGCGAATCCCGGAACCGGCCGCCGCCGTCGCACCCGACCGACCTCCCCGCCGGACCGACCTCCCCGACCGACCTCCCCGACCGACCGGCTACAGCCAGCCGCGCCGAGCCGTCTTCAGCCCGGCCTCGAAGCGGCTCGCCGCGTCGAGGCGCTCCATCAGGGCGGCCATCTGCCGCCGGACGGTCCGCACCGAGATGCCGAGCCGCTTGGCCGCCGCGTCGTCGGTGAGCCCGGTGGACAGCAGCCGCAGCAGCTCGCGCTCCCCGGTGGTCAGGGTCAGCGGTGCCACCCCGTCCCGGTCGTCGGCGATCGGGACGGCGGTCTCCCAGGTCTGTTCGAACAGGGCGACCAGGGAGGCGACGATGCCCGGCTCACTGGTGCACAGCGCGCCAGCCCGGGTGTTCTCCGGGTCGATCGGCACTACGGCCGTGCTCCGGTCGAAGACCAGCATCCGCGGCGGCAGCACCGGCGCGGTCCGCACCTCGCCGCCGAGGCCGGCCATCCAGCGGGCGTAGTCGAGGGTCTCCGGGGCGTCGGCGTCGTGGATGCCGTCCTGGTAGATGGTGCGCAGGCGGACTCCGCGCCGCAGGGCGTCCTCGTCGAGCGGCCGGGACGCGGCCAGGCTGGCCGCGGACTGGGCGCCGCCGGGCATCACCGCCAGGACCTCGCTGGTCAGCCGGGTGGTCAGCTCCTCCAGCTTGTCCTGGATCGCGTCCAGGCCGAGCAGCCGCTCGCGGCCGCCCACCGGGGTGTCGGCCCGCACCTTCGCGTACTCCCCGAGGGCGCGCGCGACGGCGGCCTTGGAGGCGGCCACCTCCTGCTGCCGGCGGGCGAGTTCCTCCTCCTGACGGCGCAGCAGGATCTCCAGTCCGCGCTCGGGGCTGACCGGCCGCAGGGAGCCGGGCCGTTCGCGGGAGCTGCGCAGCAGGGTGAGGTCGGCGAGTTGGTCGAGGGCCGCGCGCACGGCGGCCTCGGGGAGGCTCAGCCGTTCGCAGAGTTCCGCGACCCCACCTTCTGGGTCGGCGAGCATTTCCCGGTAGACGGCTTCCGCAGTGGCATCCAGCCCCAGCAGTTCCAGCACTTCTCGACCCCTGATCCCCGTGGACGATTCCGTATGCCCGGTCGGCCCGGAGGCGATCATTCCTCCGGCCGGAACGCGCTCGCAAGGGCATGATCCGGTCAACGCCCCGCCCCGGCCGCCGGCGCCCCCGGCAGAGCCCGCAGCAGGGCGGGAACCCGGCCGCCGCCCGGCGCGGTGTTGCAGCATGCTGCCTGTCCTGATCCTGCCCGCGGATTCGCTTCCCGTGGCGGGCCGCGGAACGGGAGGATTCGTGGTGCGCGCACTCCCCGATTTCCGGACACCCAGAACTGCGGTCTCCCTCAGCGCAGTTCCCGCACAGAACAGGACTCTCCCGTGTCCGTCCGTCCGCTCGCCGCCGTCCTCCTGACCCTCGCTCTCGCCGGCTCCGTCGCGCCGGCCTTCACCGCCGGTCCGACCGCCCCCGACGCCGCCCCGTCCGCCGCCCAGGGCCCGGGCGGGGGCATCGGCTGGGACGGCCCCGTCGCCCAGTCGATCGGCTGGGACGGCCCCGTGCCCGGGTCGATCGGCTGGGACGGCCCCTCCCCCGACTCGATCGGCTGGGACGCCCCGTCGGCCCACGACGCCGTCGGGCAGGTCTGACCTGCGGTGTTAGCGGTCCATCTGACCCTGCCGACCTCCGCGCCCGACTCCTCCCGGGAGCTGGCGGCCGCGGAGGTCCAGGCCGCCCTGTGGGGGTGCGCCGGCCCGGACGACGGCCTGGAACACGTGCGCGCCCTCGCCGTCCCCGACGGCATCGGCCTGGTGCTCTACGTCCGCGCCCCCGACGAGGCGGCGGCCCAGTCGAGGGCACGGGACCTGCTGGACCGGGCCCTGGCCGTCACCGGCCGGTTCCCGTCCGGCCCCGGGTAGTCGCGCCGACCGACGGCGTTCGCAGCGGCCGAACTTCCTCACGCCCGAACGGTTTCCGCCGTTCCGGACGGTTTTCGACCGGTCACGCCGGTGCGTGAAATTGGCCGATTCATTGCTACCGCTTTACCCCCGCATGGCCGACGTGCCGTCAGCGGCCCGGCCGTGCCCACGCCCGACCCCTTCGTTCCTCACCCTCCTTCCCGAACAGATCCTCACCCCCCTTCCCAAACAGAACAGTCGAGGAGTTCCATGTCACGCCCCATGGGCGGATCATCACGGCACCGGGCCGAAGCCGGCTCGCCGCCCCCCAGTGCGTCACGCCGTCGCAACGGTGTCCTGCGCAACACCGCCGTCGCCCTGGCCGTGGTGCTGGCCGCCGAGGCCGCCGCCGTCATCATGACGACCGGTCAGGCCGTGGCCGTCACCCCGGAGAAGTCCCCGAAGCCCGTCAAGGCGCAGGGTCCGGCGGAGGCCAAGGATCTGGCCACCGCCCACCTCAAGGCCCGGCTGGAGAACCGCCGGATCGAGGTGGTGGACGAGCGCACCGAGTCGACCACCACCTGGATCAACCCGGACGGCACCACCACCCTGGACCTCGCCTCCGGCCCGGTCCGCTACAAGGACAAGTCCGGCAGGCTCCAGCCGATCGACGTCGACCTCGCCCGCCAGTCGGACGGCAGCGTCAAGGCCAAGGGCCACCCGCTCAACCTCTCGCTGGCCGGCGCCACTGCGCCCGCCGCCGCGTCGAAGTTCAAGGCGGCCGGTGCCCCGGCCGGGGACGCGAAGGCCCCGACCACGCCGCTGGTCTCGCTGGACAACGGCCAGGGCACCGCCATGTCGCTGTCCTGGCGCGGCGCCCTGCCCGAGCCCACGGTGGACGGCGCCAAGGCCCGCTACGCGAACGCGCTCACCGCCACCGACCTGGTCATCGAGTCCACCCGGACCGGCTTCGAGCAGTTCCTGGAGCTCAAGGACCGCTCGGCGGTGGCCGCCAACGGCAGCGTGACGCTCACCCTGGACGCGGCCGGCCTCCAGGCCCGCCACAACGCGGACAACTCGGTCTCCTTCCTCGACCCGAAGACCGGCGAGGAGAAGGGCCAGCTGCCCGCCCCGGTGATGTGGGACGCGAAGGTCGACGAGCGCAGCGGCGACCACACCCGCACCGCGCCGGTCGCGCTGAAGGTCACCCAGGACGGGAACGCGATCGACCTGACGCTGACCCCGGACGCCGCCTTCCTGAACGACCCGAAGACCACGTACCCGGTCACGATCGACCCGGCGGTCAACATCGGCGTCGGCTTCGACACCTTCGTGCAGCAGGGCTACGCCACCGACGTGTCCTCGCAGACCGAGCTGAAGCTGGGCAACAACGGCTCCGGCCAGGTCGCGCGTTCGTTCCTGCAGTTCCCGATGGCGAAGATCAGCGGGAAGCAGATCACCGGCGGCAAGCTCAACCTGTGGAACTTCCACAGCTGGTCCTGCACCGCGAAGAGCTGGGAGGTCTGGGACACCGGCACCGCCACCACGGCCACCCGCTGGACCGCCCAGCCCGGCTGGAACAGGAAGTGGGCCACCTCCACCGCGACCAAGGGCTACTCCAGCTCCTGCAACGACGGCTGGGTGAACCAGGACATCACCGCGCTGGTCAAGGCCTGGGCCGCCAACGGCAACGCCAACAACACCCTGGGCATCCGGGCCACCGACGAGTCCGACCCGTACGGCTGGAAGAAGTTCAACTCCGGCAACGCGACGTCCAACACGCCGTACCTGTCGGTCACCTACAACACCCCGCCGGCCGTCTCCACCCTGGTCTCCCCGGCCGACGCCGCGCTCACCGGCGACTCCACCCCGACGCTGTCCGCCAAGGCGACCGACCCCGACGGCGGCAACATAGCCCTCGACTTCGAGGTCTGGGCGTCCAACGGCACCGCCGCGCTGCAGTCCGGCCGCACCGCCATGGCCGCCTCGGGCTCCACCTTCACCTGGACCCCGGGCACCGCGCTGCCGGCCGGCGCCTACAAGTGGCGCTCCCGCTCCTGGGACGGCACCGCCAACAGCGCCTGGTCGGCCTTCCGCACCCTCACGGTGGACACCACCGCGCCCGGTACGACCACCGTCTCCTCCGGCGACTTCCCGGCCGGCCAGTGGGCGGGCACGGCGGACGCCAACGGCGACTACAGCGGCACCTTCACCTTCACCCCGCCGACCGGCGACGTGAAGGACGTCCAGTACAGGCTGGACGGCGGCGCCTGGGTCACCGCGGCCACCACCGGCACGCCGGTCAGCGCCAAGCTGACCTTCAAGGCGGGCGCCCACACCGTCACCGCGCACAGCCGGGACGCCGCGGGCAACGTCTCCGCCGACAAGACCTACGCCTTCTACGCCGGCAAGGGCTCCGCCCTGGTCGCGCCCGGCGCGGGCGAGCGCCCGGCCCGCCGCACCTCGCTGCTGGCTCAGGGCAACAGCACCTACACCGGGGTGCGCTACCAGTACCGCCGCGGCGAGACGGACGCCTGGAAGGACGTCCCGCTCGCCAACGTCACCACCACCGACGGCAAGGCGGTGACGGCCTGGCCGTTCACCGCCCCCGGCGGCAAGCCGGCCGCGCTGACCTGGAACATCACCGACACCCTGGCCGAGAACGGCCCGGTCGACGTCCGCGCGGTGTTCACCGACGGCACCGCCACCGACGCCACCGAGCCGAACACCGTCACGGTGGACCGCAACGCGGGCACCGCGCCGGAGACCAAGGTCGGCCCGGGCGAGGTGAACACCCTCACCGGTGACCTCACCCTCTCCGAGAGCGACGCCGACGCCTTCGGCCTGCACGCGGAGCGCTCCTTCTCCTCCCGCCGGCCCGCCAACGGCTCGGCCCAGGAGGGCCAGGCGGCGATCTTCGGTCCGCAGTGGAGCTCCGGCACCATCGCCGAGATCACCGACGCCGACTACTCCTACGTCCGCCAGACCTCGGCGACCTCCCTGGCGGTGGTCTCCGCGGACGGCTCCGAGACCGGCTTCACCGCCACCGGCGCCGGTGGCTGGAAGCCCGAGCCCGGCGCCGAGAGCCTCACCCTGACCGGCGCGCTCACCGGTGCCTTCACCCTGAAGGACACCGCCGGCACGACGGTCACCTTCGCCAAGGTCGACCCGGCCGCCACCACCTGGCAGGCCTCCGGCTCCTCGCTGCCCAGCGACAACTCCACCACCTCCGTGGTCTCGGAGAAGGTCGTCACCGGCGGCAAGACCCTGGCCCGCCCGAAGTACGTCGTCGCGCCCAGCTCGGCGACCGCCTCCGCCAACTGCGCCGCCGTGCCCTCCACCGCCGGCTGCCGGGTGCTGGAGTACGTCTACGCCGACACCACCACCGCCACCGCGTCCGCCCTGGGCGACACGGCCGGCCAGGTGAAGCAGATCCGCCTGTGGTCCACCGACCCCGGCGCCGCCACCGCCACCCCCGTCGTCGTCTCCCAGTACGCGTACGACGACCAGGGCCGGCTGCGCGAGGTCTGGGACCCGCGGATCAGCCCCGCGCTGAAGACCGCCTACGGCTACGACGCCACCGGCCGGGTCACCACCGTGACCGAGCCCGGCGAGCTGCCGTGGACCCTGGAGTACGGCAAGGCCGGCAACGCCGCCACCGCCGGCGACGGCATGCTGCTCGCCGCCTCCCGCCCCACCCTCAAGCAGGGCAGCAAGGACGTCACCGACGGCACCGCCACCACCTCGGTGGTCTACGACGTCCCGCTGAGCGGCGCCAACGCGCCGTACCCGCTGGCGCCGTCCGACGTCGCCGCCTGGGGCCAGAGCGACGCCCCGACCGACGCCACCGCCGTGCTCCCGCCCGACGCCGTCCCGGCCACCCACGACGGCAAGGCCCTCGGCACCGCCGGCTACAACCGCGCCACGGTGACCTACACCAACGCCTCCGGCCGCGAGGTCAACACCGCCACCCCCGGCGGCGCCATCACCACCACCGAGTACAACGCCTACGGCAGCCCGGTACGCACCCTCACGGCGGAGAACCGCATCCTCGCCCTGGCCACCACCGGAGGCGACCTCAACAAGCTGCGCGCCCTCGGCATCGCCGGCCGCTCGACGGCCGACCGCGCCCAGGTGCTCTCCTCGACCTCGCTCTACTCGGCCGACGGCAAGCGCCTCACCGAGCAGTACGGGCCGCTGCAGCTGGTCACCCTGGAGCACGCCCTGGCGGCCTCCGGCACCTCCCCGGCGCTCGCCGCCGGCGACGAGGCCCCGGCCCGCGCCCACACCGTCACCGGCTACGACGAGGGCCGCCCCGCCGGCGCCGCGGTCAGCGACATGACCACCTCGGCGACCGTCGGCGCCCGCATCGACGGTTACGCCGCCGACGCCGACACCCGCACCACCGCCACCGGTTACGACTGGGCCCAGGGCCTGCCCACCACGTCCGTCCAGGACCCGGCCGGCCTGAAGATCACCACCACCACCGGCTACGACGCCAGCGGCCGGGTGACCTCGCAGAGCCGCCCGAACTCCACCGGCTCCGACGCGGCCACCACGGTCACGAGCTACTACACCGGCACCGGGACCGGCGCCTGCGCCGGCCACCCCGAGTGGGCCGACCTGGTCTGCTCGATCGCCCCGGCCGCCCAGATCGCCGGCGGCGGCGCCAACCCGCTCCAGCTGCCGACCAAGACCTTCCAGTACGACCGCTGGGGCAACGTCACGGTCCGGACCGAGACCGCCAACGGCGTCACCCGCACCACCACCCGCAGCTACGACGCGGCCGGCCGCCCGGTGAAGACCACCGTCAGCGGCGGCACCGGCACCGCGGTCGCCGACACCGTGCTCGGCTACGACCCCGCCACCGGTGAGCTGACCACCACCACCAACGGCAAGACCACCATCACCCAGGGCTACGACAAGCTCGGCCGCCCGGTCTCCTACGACGACGGCGCCGGCAACGTCACCACCACCGAGTACGACAAGCTCGACCGCCCGGTGAAGAAGTCCGACTCGGTGCCGTCCACCGTGACCTACGGCTACGACACCGCCAAGGACCCGCGCGGCCTGCCCACCACGCTGACCGACTCGGTGGCCGGCACCTTCACCGCCTCCTACGACGTCGAGGGCCGCCTCGTCACCCAGACCATGCCCGGCGGCAACACCCTCACCAGCACCTACGACAGCCAGGGCATCCAGACCGGCAAGACCTACACCAACCAGGCCGGCACCGTCCTGCTCGCCGACACCGCCGACTACACCGTCCACGGACAGCAGGCCGGCCGCACCCAGTCCGACGGCAACAGCACCACCAGCGGCTACACCTACGACGCCACCGGCCGCCTCACCAAGGCCGCCGACAGCACCGGCCTGGCCTGCGCCACCCGCACCTACGCCTTCGACAAGAGCAGCAACCGCACCAACCGCACCACCGTCACCGACGACTGCGACCCCGCGACCGCGGACGCCGTCACCCTGGCCGAGACCCACGGCTACGACACCGCCGACCGCCTCACCGACACCGGCTACGTCTACGACGCCTACGGCCGCACCACCGCCCTGCCCAAGGGCACCCAGCTCGGCTACTACACCAACGACCTGGTCCGCACCGAGACCCTCGGCGACACCCGCAAGACCTGGGACCTCGACGCCTCCGGCCGCCTGGCGGTCGCCACCACGGAGACCAAGGGCACCGACGGCACCTGGACCGTCACCGCCCAGGACACCAAGCACTTCGACGGCGGCAACGACAGCCCGACCTGGTCCAAGGACGCGGCCGGCAAGCTGACCCGCAGCGTCCAGGACCTCACCGGCCAGCTCACGGCCGCCACCGGCACCGACGGCGGCGCGGTCCTGCTGCTGACCAACCTCCACGGCGACGTCTCCGTCCAGATGTCCCCCGACGGCCAGGAAGACCTCGCCGTCTACCACTACGACGAGTACGGCAACACCGTCGACGCCACCGGCACGGCCGACTACGGCTGGCTCGGCGGGGCGCAGCGCGAGTCCGACAGCCTCTCCGGCCTCACCCTGATGGGCGTGCGCCTGTACGACTCGACCACCGGCCGCTTCCTGCAGACCGACCCTGTCCTGGAGGGCTCGCCGAACGCCTACGGCTACCCGGTCGACCCGATCACCATGGACGACCTGACCGGCATGAAGTGGAAGAAGAAGTGGGTCACCTACTTCAGCCGGACCGAGGGCAACGTCATCGGCGGTCTGCTGATCGTCTCCAGCAAGGTCTCCAAGGGCATCTCCAGCATCCTGAAGAAGGTCCCGCACATCGCCGCCCGGATCGCCGGCTGGGTCCTGTGGGGGCTGTCCTACCTCATGAAGAGCATCGGCAAGAAGTTCATCAAGGCCGCCAACAAGCGGGGCAGCCACGGGGTCCGGTTCACCTTCGGCATCTGGGAGTCCAGCCACTGGTACATCCCGGACTATCCGACCTACCGGGTGGACCCGCGCTACTGAGCCGGGCACGACACCTCACTGACGCTCCACTGACGCACAGCAGAATGCACGACAGGTAAGGCCGGGCCCGGGGGTGCTCCCCCGGGCCCGGCCGCTTGTGCGCGTCGATGATCATCCGGGCGTAGGCTCTCGGCTGATCACAGGGGCAGGAGAGGAAGACATGGGCCAGAAGATCATCCGGTTCTCGGACCTGACCGGCAGGCACGCGGAGGACGACCGGGACCTGGTGCGGGTGGTGGTGCTCCAGCACCCCGACCTGACGGACGGTCCGGTCGAGATCGACGCCCTCGCCGGGGAGTTGGGCGAGGTGCGGGAGCTGGCGCTCGACCTGGTCACGATCGAGCTGCACCACCCGGACCGGGCGGAACCGCAGACGGTGGTGATGGAGGCCGAGACCTTCGACCGGCTGGCCTCGGCCGCGCCGATGGCCGAGGTGCTGCGCGGCGCCAGGCCGGCCGCCCGGGCCGCCGAGTCCGCGACGGCCGCCGCCGGCAACCGGGAGCGGGTCAACTACGGCAGCCTGGAACACGCCGGGCGGCCGCACAAGGGCCGCACCACCGAGGCGGAGAAGCAGCTCGTCCAGCAGAACCTGGACAAGATCAACGAGCGGCTCGCCGCCGAGGGTGTCCGCACGATCGACCCGGAGAACGTCGAGCACGTGACCCGCTACGGCCTGGACACCCTGGCCCGGGAGACGGGCGTGATGTTCGGCTGAGCGGCCCGGCCGCCCCGCCCGCGCGGCAGGGGCGGCCGGCCGGCTCCACGCGGCCCGTCGCCCTCCGGCCGTACGACGCACCGGCCGTCAGGGGCCGTCAGGGGCCGTACCGGGCGTCGGCCGTCCGGGGGCGCGGTGCGGCCGGGCGGGCGACCGCCGCGCAGGTGAATCGCGGTGACCGTCCCTCGTGTCGCCGACCGGCCCGAAGGGGCCATCGGCTGGACTGCGCGCTATGCGTATTCCACACCGGACCGGGCGGATCGCCTCGGTCCTGGCGCTGGTGGCGGGCTCGCTGCTGAGCAGCAGCGTGCTGGCCCCACCGGCCCAGGCCGCGATCTCCTTCACCAAGAGCGTCGACAAGGCGACCGTCTCCCCGGGGGAGAACGTCACCTACACCCTGCGCTACACCTGCTCCATCACCGAGTGCACGGGCGGGCACATCCTCGACACCCTGCCCTCGAACATGCAGTTCCTCGGCTGGACGCCGGACCCGTCCTCGGTGGACGTGGCCGCCTCCACCGTGCCCGCCGCGGGCGCGATGGGCGGCACGATGGACATCCGGCTGAAGGACCTGAGTCCGGGCACCACCGCCACCGTCACGGTGACGATGAAGTACCCGAACTTCACCACCCCGAACGGCGCCACCTCGACCAACTCGGCCACCATGTCGGCCAACGGCGAGCCCACCCAGTCCGCGAGCGCCGACACCACCGCCCAGGTGCAACCGCAGTACACGGTGACCAAGGGCATCCAGACCTCCAGCAGCGACGGACGCACCGTCACCTACCAGTTCACCGCCTGCGCCACCGACAACGTGCCCAACGTCGACCTCGACACCAGCCGACTGCTGGACACCCTGCCGCCCGGCGCGGTGGTGGACACCGGCCGCTCGCCGGGCTGGTCCCAGGTCGCGCCCGGCCCCGACACCTGGGGCTACGACATCGGCCCCTTCGTCTCCGGCAACGGGCGCGGCGGCTGCCGCATCCCCGGCGTCCTGGTGGTCAACTACCCGGAGGCCTCCTTCCCGGACGGCACGACCGCCGAGAACCTCGTGGACCTGTACGGCGACCCGATCGGGCCGGACCCCGACCGCAGGCTCGACTCCGCGAACGCCACCACCAGCCCGTTCCGCCCGCCGGCCACCGGCGTGGTGGTGACCGCCAGCAAGGTCTGGCGCGACACCACCACCAACGGCGACCTCAACTCCTTCGGCCTGTCCGCCACCAACACCGCCGGCCCGGCCACCAGCCTGACCATCACCGACCCCGGCGCCGGCAGCACCGACGGCGTCTACAACTGGATCTTCCCGCAGTCCCTCCAGCTGGAGCCGTGGAACCCGACCAGCATCCTGCTGACCCTCCAGTACCGGCTCAACGGCGACCCCACCTGGCACACCTTCACCCCCGGCACCCCGTTCAACGGCTCCGGCGACCGCCGGATCACCTTCGAACAGGGAGCGGGCGACCCGGCCAACGACGTGCTCGGCATCCCGGCCGGGCGGTGGCTGGACGGCCTCAGGTTCACCTGGAACGGCCCGATCCCCACCGGCTGGAGCCCGGGCAACTCGGTGCAGCTGGTCACCCAGGTCGCCACCCCCGGCCACGACGGGCGCCCGGCCCCCGAGCCGCTGACCAACTGCGTGGACACCAGCGCCACCGACGGCACCCACAACGCCACCGCCAACGCCTGCGCGCAGACCACCATCACCCAGGCCACCAACCTCGGCGCGGCCAAGACCACCGTCTCCGGCGAGCTGTCCGCCCCCGGCGGCACGGCGACCTTCCAGGTCATCCCGTACAACCGCAGCGCCCGCGACCTCGACCGGCCGCTCGTCCTCTACGACGTGCTGCCGGCCGGCGTGGTCTACATCGACGGCTCCGCCCGCCCGGACCCGAACTACCCCGATGCCAAGGCCCCCTCGTCGATCACCGTCACCCCCGGCCCGGACGGCCGGCAGATCCTCCGGATGGAGTGGCCGGCCGGCGCACCGGACTCGACGTACCTGCACGACCACCTGGCCTACCGGATGCTCTTCGACGTCCAGGTCGCCAGCAGCATCCGCTCCGGTGACCTCGTCAACGACGTCTACGTCACCGTGGACCGGCCCACCGCCCCGGTCGCCTGCATGTTCTCCGGCTCCGACAGCGGCAGCACCCCGGACGTCCTCGACCTCAACGGCAACGGCGACACCACCGAGCTGCTCTGCCACGCCTCCTCGCAGATCCGGGTGGACGTGCCGTCGGTGCTGCGCTCGTACAAGGAGGTCAAGGGCGACCTCGACGCCGACTACGTGAGCATCGGCACCGCCACCCCCGGCGGCCGGATCTCCTACCGGATGACCGTGCGCAACGACTCCCCCGACCCGGTCACCGACTTCATCGCCTACGACAAGCTCCCCACCCCGGGCGACAACTACGTGCTCACCCAGGACGCCGCGCGCGGCAGCTCCTGGACCCCGTCGCTCAGCGAGCCGATCACCAGCAGCGACCCCACCGTGCTGATCGAGTACACCACCGACCCCAACCCCTGCGTGGAGCCCGTCCTCGTCGACCGCACCGGCTGCAACAGCGCGGCGGTCTGGAGCACCACCTTCCCCGGCCCCGGAACGGCCACCTGGTTCCGCCTCCACCGCCCCGGCACCATGGCCTCCGGCGAGTCCTTCACCCTGACCTGGCCGATGGTCGCCTCCTACGACGCACCGGAGGGCGAATACGCCTGGAACAGCTTCGCGTACACCGCCACCGACGCCGCCGGGCGCCAGCTGCTGCCGGCCGAGCCCGCCAAGGTCGGCGTCGCGGTCAAGCGCGTCACGCCGTCCGACAACGCGCTGGGCGACTTCGTCTGGCAGGACAAGGACGGCTCCGGCGTCCAGAAGCCCGGTGACACCGGGATCGCCGGGGTCACCGTGCACCTGCTGGACGGCAACGGCCAGCCGGTGCGGGACAAGGACGGCAAGCCGGTCACCACGGTGACCGACGCCACCGGCCACTACCTCTTCGACAACCTGCCGGACGGCAGCTACGCGGTGCGGTTCGACCTGACCACCCTGCCCAAGGGCGCCACCGTCACCAAGCAGCACGCCGGCACCGACCCGGCCAAGGACTCGGACGCCGACCCGGCCACCGGCATCACCCGGACCGTCACCCTCAGCGGCGGACAGCGCGACCTCGACCTCGACATGGGCGTCGTCCTCCAGACCAGCTCGCCCTCGCCGTCGCCGTCGCCCTCTCCCTCGCCGACCTCATCGCCGTCGCCGTCGCCGTCGCCGAGCCCGAGTTCGTCGCCGTCGCCGACCTCCTCGCCGACTTCCTCGCCGACCTTCTCGCCCAGCCCGACGGCCTCCGCGACCCACACCCACACCCACCCGCACACGCCTCGCCCGTCGGAGAGCGGCGAGCTGCCGCACACCGGCGGCTCCTCCCCGGACACCCTCGTCGCGGCACTCGGAGCCATCGCCCTGCTCGGCGGCGGCACCCTCTGCTTCGTCGCCTACCGCCGACCGGGCCGACACGGCTGACGCCCCCCGGACCCCGCCCACACACCAGTGGCGCCGCCCCGTCGAGGGCGGCGCCACTGGCGCGTTCGGGCGCGTTCGGGAGCGGACCCGGCCGAGCCGTCTCGGCGGCCGGCTCGGCGGTCCTAGTCGAGCTGGGACAGCGCGTCGGTGACCAGCTTGGTGGCGAAGTCCTGGCCGTTGCCGGAGATCCGGTTGATGTACTCGGCGAGCAGCACCGCCGTGGCCTCCAGGGGGTTCATCTCCTCCTTGGTCCACGGCCCGTACTGGGCGCGCCACAGGTTGGGGCTCAGCCCGGTGCCGGCGGCGATGAGCAGGCCGGCCATGGTGGGGATCACCTCCGGGCTGAAGGTCCTCGGCATCATGCGCATGGTGGCCACCAGGCTGGGGATCGCGTGCTCCAGCACGTCCTCCTCGTGCTTCTCGAAGGCCGAGCGCAGCCAGTTCATGTAGATGTAGACGAGCGTGCAGGCG
This sequence comes from Kitasatospora sp. NPDC058444, assembly GCF_042721415.1. Classification (NCBI taxonomy): domain Bacteria; kingdom Bacillati; phylum Actinomycetota; class Actinomycetes; order Kitasatosporales; family Streptomycetaceae; genus Kitasatospora; species Kitasatospora sp. NPDC058444. Next base: position 93,810 of record NZ_JBHXLL010000013.1, read on the forward strand.
CCCTCCACCAGCGCCTCGGCCTCCTCGGGGCCGAAGGACGCGGTGAGCTGCTCGACCATCCGCTGGTGCTCGGGGTCCGTCCCGGACTTGCCGTCGTAGACGGACCTGAGCCGGGAGTCGACCACCATGAGCGCTGCGCTCACATCGCCGACGGGAGCGTGCTGGGGGTCGCAGGACGACACGGGACTCCTCCTAGGACGGCCACGGCCGGGACGGCCGGTCGGTCGGTCGGTTCGAAGGGTAGGCGACCGATCGGACGGATCCGGTCGTGCCCAGCCCCGGGTGACGGCCCGCCAGTGCCGCCCCGGGCTGACCGGGGCGGCACGGCCGCGGTGGGACGGGCCCCGCCCCCGCTTCCCGTCACCCGGCGGCGGTGCCTCACACATCAGAGTGAGCCCCGGAAGCCGAGTTGACGACGGCGGATCGAGGGTGGGCCGGCGGCGGATCGAGGGCGGCAGGCCGTTGTCCGTGACGGCCTCCCGCCCTCTCCCCCTCCCTCCCGTCAGACGGCCGACGCGGCCGACCGGGCGTTGCGGCGGCGGACGTAGACGGTGGCGAGGACGCCGGCGAGCACCGCGCCACCGCCCATCCCCGCGACGGACGGGTTGATCATCGGCACGGCGGCCGCGGGCTCGGCCCCGCCGCACTCGGCGTGGCCGATGACCAGGTTGGCGCCGTTCAGCGACGGCAGCAGGGTGATGTGGACGGCGTTGACGGTCAGGACGCCGTTGGCGTCGGTGGTCTGCTCGTTGAGGACGATCGAGCCGACGAGCGGGATGTCGACCTTGGTGTTGGCCGGGGCGTTGGCCTGGAGGTTGACCGGGAGGAGGCCGACGGTGACCGACCCGCCCGCTATCAGGCCGCTGCCGGTGGCCCCGGTGGGAGTGGCGGTGCAGGTCGAGTTGACGCCGGTCAGGGAGACCGAGGCGACACCGAGGTCGAGTCCGAGCTTGTCGACCGTCGCCGAGGCCGAGGCGGTGCCGTCGGCCGGGTTCCCGGCGGTGGTCGCGGTGAGCGTGGAGTTGGTGGCGACCGGACCGACGTTGAGACCGATCAGGGTCCGGGTGCCGCCGGAGGGGTACGTCGACTCGGGCGAGGGCGCCACGGCGACCATCCCGCCCAACGCCTGCGTGGAGACGACGTAGGCGTCCGCCGTGGGGGCGGGCAGCGCGGCGTGGGCCGGGGAGGCCACGGACAGGACTCCGACGGCGAGCGCGGTGCCGGCGAGGACGCGGTTGCGGGTGCGAGTTCTCACGGGTTGGCCTTTCGGACGGGGGCACGGCGGAGCTGTGCGTCCGCGGTGCGGGGCAGGAAGGGGGGTGGTGCGTGGTGCGTCGTGGTGGTGAGGGTGCGTGGTGGTGCGTGGTGGTGCGTCGACTCCGCCGGCCGGCCGTGGTGTTCGCTTCGGCCACGGCCTCCGCGGCCGGGGAGAAGTCCCGGTGCTCAGGCGGTGGCGATCTCCTGGGCGGCGGGCGCCGGCAGCGGCTCGGCCGTACGGGCCGTCTTGTGCCAGGAGCCCTTGCGTCGCACGATCCGCCAGAAGGCGCGGATCGCGACGAGGTAGGTGGTCGCGGCGTAGACCGCGAGGGCGAGGCCGTAGCCGAGCGCGGCCCGGTGGCTGATCCCCGGTTCGCCGCGCAGCCGGTACAGCGGCCCCCAGAGGGCGAACTCGGCGACCCCCACGACCAGGTAGAGCGCGATCAGCACCGCGCCGCCCTGGCGGAGGAAGGCGAGCACGAACGCGGGGTAGCAGACCACGTTGTAGCCGAAGACGGCGATCGGCACGGTGTAGACCACCAGGCCGACGACCTGGAGCCAGGGCTGGACCATGAAGTAGAGGACCTCCAGGAAGCCCGGCGTGGTGAACTCCCGGGAGCGCCAGACCTGCCGCAGGTACGGCGCGCACTGCATCGAGCCCTGCGCCCAGCGGACCCGCTGGGTGATCAACTGCCGTACGTTCCAGAGGGCTTCCTGGTCCACCCAGGCGGTCGTGGTGTAGCCGTTGCGCCAGCCGGCCAGCATCATCCGCAGCCCGAGCTCGAAGTCCTCCAGCAGCGCCCGGCCCCACGGCCCGTCGCCGTCCCGGTCGATCGAACGCAGCGCGCTGAGCCGGTTGGCCTGGCCGTTGCCGCCCACGTTGACGGTCCGGGTGAGCCGGCGGGTGATCTGGATGGCGGAGATCGGCCCGCGGAACTCGATGTCCTGGAGCCGGGCCAGCAGTCGGGCGAACCGGTTGGCGAGGCGCCCCCGGTGGGGCAGCGGAACGGCCACGTCGCGGTTGGACATCCGGACCTCGACCTGGACGGCGCCGATGCCCGGGTCGCCGAAGAAGGACGCTCCGGCGAAGGTGTCCAGCATCCCCGGGGAGGGCCGTCCGTCGGCGTCCAGGACGATCAGCACGACCCGGTCGGCGTCGGCGCGCCCCGGCAGCCAGGCTTCGAGCGCCCGGTACCCGGCGTTCAGGGCGTCGCCCTTGCCGGTGCGCGCCTGCGGCAGCCGCCGTCCGACCAGGTGGACGGGCCGCCCCTCGGCGGCCCTGGCCCGCACCACCTCGGCGGTCCGGTCCTCGGAGTGGTCGTCGACGACCCAGACCCGGGCCGCGGGGAAGTGCCGGGCGAGGTAGTCCAGGGTGGTGCCGATCACGGCCTCCTCGTCCCGGCAGGGTATGAGGAAGTGCCAGTCGAACCGGGCCGGGTCGCCCGGGGCGTCCGGGCGGGCCCGCAGGAAGTTGCGCACGATCACCGCGACGTAGGCGAGGAAGCCGATCCCCAGCACGAAGGAGAGGGAGACGGACAGGTCGAGCAGGGTCACGGCGCATCGACCTCCGCGTCGTGGGCGGACGCCCGGGTGATCAGGAAGAGGAAGAGCAGCAGCGCGACCAGGCCGGCGGCCATCATCAGCACCGAGCCGAACAGGACGTGCGTCCAGCCGAACCCCTCGTCGCCGTAGCGGTGTTGCATGGCGACGATGAGCGTCAGCCGGCCCAGGTTGGCCGCGACGACCAGGGCCGCCGCCAGGACGAAGCCCAGCAGGACCCTCGCCGGCCCGCGGGTGCCGAACAGCAGCAGGACTCCGGCCAGCAGGGCCAGCGGGGCGATCAGCAGGGCACTGCTGCACCCGGTGGTCAGGGCGATCCCGCGCCCGAACCCGCTCGCGTCGCCGGCGTAGAGCACCGGCGCGTCGGGCGCCGCGAGCAGCAGGGTCCGCAGGCCGAGCGCGTGGGAGACGAACCACCGTGCCCCGGCCATCTCGTGGAACCGGTAGGCGCGTTCGCCGGCGACCAGCACTCCGCACAGGCCCAGCAGCAGCGGGCCGGTCACCCCGGCGAGCACCCGGCCGGGCAGCGGGGTCCGGCCGTGCCGCGCCTGCGGCGGGCGGGCCGGGCCCGGTGGCCGGGCGGGTTGCGGGTACACGTCTGCGGTCACGAGGAAACCCCTTGGGAGGAAGGCGGGTTGGCGAAGGGCGACGGGGCGGGGCGCGGTGGCTACCGGCCGTCGCGGTTCCGGCCGTCGCGGTTCGCGTCGTCGCGCTTCCGGCCGTCGCGGTTCGGGTCGGCCGGTTCCTCCCGGTCGGCGGCCAGCCGGCTGCGCCGCAGCAGCGCGACGCCCACCAGCAGCAGGGCCGTCCCGGCCGCCGCCACCAGACCGAGGCCGGGCGAGCCGGTCGAGGCCAGCACGCCGCCGCCGGCCGCCGTCGGGGGAAGGCCGCCGCCTATGGGTCCGTACATGGGTGGTTCCTCTCGTTGCGACCGGGTTGTCCCGATCTTTGCGATCTGGAGCCGTATGTTGCTGGGCTGATCGGATGATCCGAAAGATCCGCCGCGCCCCTTCGGGTGGAAATCACCCGTTTGCCGCAACCGGCCGCGCGGGGGCGCCGACGGGCCGGTATCCGTGAGCGCCGACCGCCCGCCAAGTGGGCGCGGGGCGAGCGGTGTTGATGCACCGGTACACGAACCGACGCGGGGTGCACCGCAGGCCGCGAGCACCCTTGTCGGCCAAGTGGGTGACATTGCTCCGACCGGGGGATCTTTCTTGCGAATCCCCCCATATCGTCTGCTGATACTTCCCCGCCCCACCCCCTCGTCCCTTCGGAGCGCCATGTCCTCGACCGATGTCGCCCTGGTCCTCGGAACCCGGCCGGAGATCGTCAAACTCGCCGGAGTGGCCCGCCTCCTCGGCCCGCAGGCCCGCATCGTCTGGAGCGGCCAGCACTGGGACCCGGCCCTCACCAGCACCTTCTTCACCCAGTACGGCCTCCCCCGCCCGCACCACCTGCTGACGGGCGTCGGCGGCGAGCCGCGCGGCCGCCAGATCGGCCGGATGGTCAGCACCTTGAGCGACCACCTCGCGGCCCGGCCCCCGGCCGCCGTGGTCGTCCAGGGCGACACCAACACCGCCGCCGCGGGCGCCCTCGCCGCGCACTGCGCGGGCATACCCGTCGTCCACGTCGAGGCCGGCCTGCGCTCCTTCGACCCCGGCATGCCCGAGGAGGCCAACCGCCGCCTGATCGCGCCGCTCGCCGACCTGCACTGCGCCCCCACCGCGACCGCGGCGGCGCACCTGCTGCGCGAGGGGATCGACCCGGAACAGGTGGTGATCACCGGCAACACCGTCGTCGAGGCGACCCTGGAGACCCTGCCCGCCGACGCCGAGGCCCGCCGCATCGTGGCCGGACACGCCGTCACCCCCGGCGGCTACGTGCTCGCCACCATCCACCGCCCCGAGAACACCGACGACGCCGCGCGGCTCGCCCAGATCCTCGACCAGCTCGCCGCCCTGGACCTCCCGGTGCTGCTGCCGCTGCACCCCCGCACCAGGGCCGCCGTCGAGGCGTTCGGCCTGCGCCGCCCGGTCGCGCGGCTGCACCGGATCGAGCCGCTGGACCACGCGGGCTTCCTCGCCCTGGCCCGGCACTGCCGCCTGCTGGTGTCCGACTCCGGCGGGATCCAGGAGGAGTGCACCGTGCTCAAGCGCCCGCTCGTGGTGGTGCGCAACTCCACCGAGCGCCCCGAGGCCGTCCGGGCCGGCTTCGCCCGGCTCGCCCGCCCCGGCCACGAACTCGCCCGCGCCCTGCGGGACCTGCTGGCCGACGAGGCCGCCGCCGAACGGCTGGCGGACCTCCCCTCGCCGTACGGCAGCGGGCAGGCGAGCGCCGAGATCGTCGCCGCGGTCCGCAGCCGCTACCTCGCCCCCGAACGGCTCCCCAGCCGGACCGGCCGCTCCGCTGCCCCGGGCCAGGGGCTCCTCGGGGTCGGGATCGGGGACGGCCCCGAGGTGCGGCCGGCGCGGGCGCCGCTGGCTCCGCACGGCGGGTGACCGGCCGCGTCCCGGGGCTTTCCGGGGCTCGGCAGGTCGGCGACGCGCCCGCCGTCACACCGCCGTCACGTTCCCCCTGGATACTCGGAAGGCCCACCGCCCGCGCCCCGTATGACGGAGGACCGCAGATGACCGCCGGCACCGACCGCCCCGCCTTCCTGCTGGTCCACGGAGCCTGGCACGGCGCCTGGTGTTGGGACGCCCTGCGCACCGCCCTCGACGCCGCCGGGTGGCACTCCCACGCCGTGGACCTGCCCAGCGCCGCCGCCCACGCCGACGGTGCCCGGCCGGCGGGCCTGCCGGAGGACGCCGCCGCGATCCGCGACCACCTGCGGCGGATCGACGGCCCGGTGGTGACGGTCGCCCACTCCTACGGCGGCGCCCCCACCACCGAGGCCATCGCGGGCGCCGCCAACGTGGTGCGGGCGGTGTACCTCGCCGCCTTCCAACTGGACGCGGGGGAAAGCGTGTTCTCCTTCCTGGGGACTCCCGCGCCGAAGGACGACTCGGGCCGCACCCCGCCGAACCCCGACGCCCGCCGCCTGTACTACGCCGACGTCCCCGCCGCCGAGGCCGACCGCGCCGAGGCCCGGATGACCCCGCAGAGCGTCCGGTCCTTCACCCAGCCGGTGACCACCGCGGGCTGGCGCACCGTCCCCTCCAGCTACATCGTGTGCGAGCACGACCAGGCCCTCGAACCGGCACGGCAGCACGAGCTCGCCGCGCGTGCCGACACCGTCCACCGACTGCCCAGCGGCCACGCCCCGTTCCTCTCCATGCCCGGGGAACTCGCCGTCCTGCTGGGGCGGATCGCCGCCGCCGTCCCGCCGCGGGGGGCCCGCGCCCGGAGTCAGCGGGGGCGCTGACGGCGTCCGGGAAGGCCCGCCGCGTCCGGCCGACCGCCCCTCAGCCGCCCGGCCGAGAAGGGCAGGAAGGCGAGGCCGGTGGCGGCGGCGCCCAGGCCCAGCACCTGCTGGAGGTAGAGGGAGACGAAGTAGAAGGCGGTGAACTGCCCCGCGGCGGCCAGGAACACCAGCACGTTGGCACCGGCCACCCAGCGGCTGCGCAGCAGGCCGAGGCGGAGCAGCGGCGCGGAGGTCCTGGTCTCGGTGACGGCGAAGGCGGCCAGCAGCGCGACCGCGGCGGTGAGCGTCCCCAGGGTGGCCGGGGAGCCCCACCCCCGGGCGTCCGTGCGGACGACGCCGAACACCAGCAGCCCGACCCCGGCGGTCGCGAGGACGGCGCCGAGCACGTCCGGCCGCTCCCGCCGCACGGGCGGCGCCGGGGCCGGGGCCGCTGCGGGCGCCTCGGCGGGGCCGTCGGCCGGCAGCAGCGCGAGTGCCACCGCCACGATCGGCGGGTTGACCAGCATGACCCAGCGCCAGCTCGCGTACTCGGTCAGCAGTCCGCCCGCCAGCACGCCCAGTGCCCCGCCCGCGGCGTTGGCCTCGCTCCACACGCCGAGCGCGCGCACCCGCCGGGGGCCTTCGGTGAAGGTGGTGGTGAGCAGCGCGAGCGCGGCCGGGGCCGCCGCCGCGGCGGCCGCCATCCACGAGGCGCTCGCCGCCTGCCCGTGGATCGTCGAGGTGCTGACCGGGGACAGCCTGATGTCCGCCCACTCGCTGTGGTTCGTCGAGCAGATCGTCGACGGCCTGGTCGCCTGCGGCCTCTCGCCGGAGCGGGCCGTCCAGGGCTACCGTGCGATCTGGTACTACACCGCCGGCGAGATCATGGTCCGCGCCACGGCGGCCCGACGCCGGCCCGACGACGACCGCCCGACCCACCGGCAGCAGGTCTTCGCCGACCTCGACCCGGGCCGGCTCCCCCGCCTGGCCCGATTCGCCGACCGCTGGGCCCCGCTCACCGCCCAGGACACCTACCGGGACGGCCTCCGCGCCCTGGTGGACGGCCTCCTCGCGGCCGGCTGAGCGGAGCCCGCCCCGACCGGGGCCCCTGCCGCCCGACGTGGGATCCGGCCTACTTCCCGACCAGGATCCGGCCGACCAAACCGCTGAGCGCGCGGGGCGCCAGGCGCCGGGCCGTCCACATGGCCCGGGTGCCGCGCCCGGGGAAGGCCCACGCCCGTCCGCGCGCCAGCGCGCGGTCCATCGAGTCCAGCACCTTCTCCGGGCTCAACCCCCGCCGCGGACCGAGCAGTTCGGGAGTCACCAGCCGGATGCGGGCCAGCATCGGGGTCTCCACGGCGGGCGGGCAGACGCACAGCACCCGGATGCCGTCACCGCGGTGCTCGGCCGCGACGATCTCGGCGAGGAAGTGGACCGCGGCCTTGGCCGCGCCGTACGCGCCGCCCAGCGGGACGGGCACCCAGCCGCCGATGGAGCCGAAGAGCACCAGCTGGCCCCCGCCCCGCGCTGCCATCACGGGCACCACGGCCCGGACCATGTGGAGCGTGCCCCCGTACAGGACGTCCATCAGCCGCAGGGTGTCCGCCGGCTCCGCGTCGAGCAGCCGTCCCATGGTGGCCACGGCGGCGCAGTGCACCAGCCGGCGGGGCGGCCCCAGCTCGCGGCCGACGTCACCGACCACGGCGACGACCGCCGCGTGGTCCGTGACGTCGCAGACGAACGGGCGTACCCCGGGGGCGAGTTCGGCCAGCGCGTCGAGCCCGGCCGCGTCGACGTCGACCGCCGCGACCGCCCAGCCCGCCCGCGCCAGCCGCAGCGCCGCCGCCCGGCCGATCCCACTGGCGGCACCGGTGACGATCGCCACCTCCCCCGGCACTCCCGGCTTTCCCTGCTCTCTCGGCTCTCTCGGCACGGACGCCATCTGCCACGCTCCCAAGGCTGCGAGGACCACCGGACCGATCCCTACCCGGCCGACGTCCCCCCAACTCCCTTCCCCCGAGGGCCGGTCAGCCTCGCCCGCCGCCTCACCCGCCGCCCCGTCAGCTGGCGAAGAAGCCGAGCGCCCCCACCGCACAGACCCCGCCGACCCCCATGAACACCGGGGTCAGCACCTTGAGCTCCACCCAGCTGCCGGCCCGGAACCGCATGCCCTTCGGCGGCCCGATCGGGTACCAGCGCCGACGCCCGATCGGGATCGGCCACAGCACCGGGCAGCCCGAGACGGTCAGCGCGTCCCCCAGGCAGTGCACCAGCGCGCCGAGCGCGATCGGCAGCCCGATCCACAGGTACTGCTGCCCGGGCTCCTCGAACAGCCACTGCGAGCCGTTGCCGGGCTTGTCGAGGACCTCCGCGAGCATCCACGCGCTGGTCGCCCCCAGCAGCCACACCAGGACGTCACTGGAGACCCGGGCGTGCCGCCACAGCAGGCCCTCGATCGCCAGCACCATGTGCACGAACAGCACCACCAGCACACCCCAGCGGCCGCCGTACACGGCCACCGCCGCGGCGCCCGCCCCGCACAGCACCGCCCAGAGCCAGGTGTGCGTCAGCGTCCGGTGCCCGCCCGAACGCCTCGGGTCGCCCTTGCCCCGGGTGGCCTTGTACACCGCGTACGACAGGTTGTCGATCACCTCGCACAGCGCCCGGGACACCGGCCCGAACGCCCGGGATATCGTCGCCGCCTTGTGGTCCAGGTCCGGCGCCAGCGCCGCCCCCGCGCAGATCAGCGCCCCCGCGAGCAGGACCGGCCAGGGCATCGGCTCCCCCATCCCGGCCGCCACCGCGCCCACCCCCAGCCATGCGGCCGCACCCGACAGCGAATGCGCCGGTCCCATCATGTCCGTACACCACCGATCCTGATCAGCTCGGCCCTCACCGCGAGGACCTGACGTCACGGCAGCCTATCCGTCCAAGATCACCGACCGGTTCCCCTCCCCCCCCCCCCCCCCCCCCCCGGGGGGGGGGGGGGGGGGGGGCCCCCCGCCCCGCCCCCCCGCCCGGCCCCCGCCGGGCCCCCCCGCCGCGGGGAGCCGGCCG